>PBOG01000030.1 GCA_002724245.1 Planctomycetaceae bacterium | reverse complement strand
AAGCCTGTGAAATGATCTCAGAACGACTACGTCCTTTCTGATCAGCGATCAGATCGAGGTCTTTGACTTGTTCGCTGGGCAGGGTTGCCGAGACGATGCGCGTGATACCTTCTGGATGTGTTGCTGGTCGGCCTACACCGCGTGACCCTGCATCAGTTTTAGATTTTGCTCGCTTTTTGCTCATTGGGCTTGTCCTGACTGTACGTTTGTTGCGGGGTATCACAACGATCTTGCTGGTCTGGGTGGGTAGCGCGTATTCCGTTTCCGACTGGCCATCCAATCACCCGCCCCTTGCCTATCCCGTGCGGGAATGTCCAGGTTATTAAATTATAAGCATTTTAATAAAAGTGCGGTATTGTTCGGGGATGTTTTGACCGCTTGTCCTTACCACTTATCTCGCTAGAGTATCCCTGTGCTTGGTCCGGTTCATCCATCGCTAGATCTGCGAAGAGGATGTGAACTCGTGGGAAAGCAAACTCAGAAGACTGAAAAGTTCGGTGAGCAAGATCTGCGTGCCATCGAGCAGCGTTTGGAACGCGTGTGCGCCCGTTTATTGGCCCTCCGCAATAGCATGGCTGAAGCCGATATTGACGCACTGTGGCTCTTTAATTCACCCTCCATGCGGCTGGGTTGCCAGAATGTCGAGCGTTTCTCGATCGCTTCTGAGGCGGCGCTCGACGCGGCGTTACGGGGCCAACCTTACGGCCCTGATACCACCAAAAGTGCTCTCGATGAGCACGGTTAGTTCGTGGTGTCTTCCACCACGGTGTCGATGATTTGTGCTGTGGCCTGGCGTATCTTTTTCTGTCCGAAACGCAACGAGGCAGCGTAGGCTTGCGCGGCAGATAAAGAAAGGAACACCATCGGCGTCCGTGATTTGCCGGATTGCGTGACTTCGACGAGCCAGACGGTGAAATTGAGAACCGGTGCGGTCATGACAACAGGGCACGGGAGGGATATGGTTTGTGCCTGCGGGGAGGCACATTTTGTAACATAGGCGGGTGTTGATGCAAATGAGGCTTGTGTTATAGAGTGTCAGGCTCTAAGTCTGCTGGTCCAAGTCACCTGCTAGCTGCGATGTGTGCTCGACGTGTAAATCAAAGGTGCTCCTGTTATGTCCCGGCGAAGTGACGTGAGAGATTGCACCTTGTCTCGGCGGGCTTTTGTGCGCGCTGGGGCGATTTCTCCGTTGGGGCTTTCGCTGGCCGGGCAGTTGGCAAGTGAACGGGTTGCAGAGGCCAAGACACGCAAGCGAGTGAACTGCATATTTGTCTGGCTGCAAGGTGGCCCAAGTCATATCGATATGTATGACCTGAAGCCAGATGCACCAAGTGAAATTCGCGGAGTTCTGCAACCGACGCAGACCAACGTTCCGGGAACGATGCTCGGAGAGCTTCTGCCGCACATGGCGAGTTGTGCGGATAAGTTCTCGATTGTCCGATCAATGTACTGTTATTCTAACGCGCACGGGCAAAGCGATCTTAATCTCATGAGCGGCGCGATTCCAACGCGCGATTTCAGGCCACCGGGCTTTGGGGCAGTGCTGAGTTGGCAGCAGAAAGGAGGCCTCCATACACAAGTGCCTCCTTTTGTCCAAATTGGTGATATTACAGACCCCAACTTTGGTCCCCCAGGAAGAGGTGGCGAACTGGGACGAAACTACGATCCTTTTATCATTGACGAGTCCAATAGCGGTAACTTCACGACCGATGTTTTTGAATCACCAGAATCGATCGGGGCAGAGCGCTTGTCCGATCGGCATCGGTTGCTCAATCGCCTGGATGGTTTTCAATCGCAATTAGAGCAGCCGTTACGTCTGGCTGCGACGCAAGATCAATTCAGAGAGCAAGCCTTTTCTATTGTGACGTCTCGTAAAGCCAAGGCTGCTTTCGATCTGACGCGGGAAAGCGAGGCCACACGCGACGATTATGGTCGCAATAAAATCGGTCAGGGGTTGTTGCTGGCCCGCCGCTTGATTGAGGCTGGAGTGCGGTTTGTTACCGTAAGGTGTGTTGTTGCGTATGCTTGGGACCACCATGCCGACATCTTTACGAGATTGGGGCATGAAGTCCCGCGTTACGATCAAGGCTATGCTGCTTTGTTGAAAGATCTGCATGCCCGTGGTTTGTTGGATGACACATTGGTTGTAACTGCTGGTGAGTTCGGGAGGACACCGAGGCTGAATAGTGATCCCGCGGGAGCTGGGCGTGACCATTGGAACCGGGCCTTTAGCCTGACGATGGGCGGCGGCGGCATCAAGAAGGGGGTCGTTGTTGGTCGCACGGATAAGCATGCGGCGGAGGTTGCCGATCGACCAGTTTCCGTAGCGGACTTTGCTGCCACGGTCTACCAGGTTTTATCGATGAACCCGGATCAGATGTATCACACCACGGCTGGTCGTCCATTACCAGCGCTTGCCAGTGGCACTGCGATTCAAGAGTTACTGAGCTGAACCGTAAGGTCCGTGGTACGGTTAGTCAGCAGTACATTTTCCGGTGATAGATTGTCCAGGCTGCCAGAATTCAGTCGGGGGCAAGAGGCGCCTTGCGCGGCGTGTACCGCTGTACAAAGACATGCAAAACGAGTCACGATCTGGCGACAGTCAGGTGCCGCAGAAGGTTGCCTGCACCACCTCGTGGGGAGCGGGGGCGGTTTCGTATTCTGAAAACTCCGGTTGTTCGCTAAACGGTTTCTGCAACAGGTCGTTGAGATTGTGGAAGGGGGCAAAGTCTCCGCGGTACGCAGCCTGAATCGCTTCTTCTATCCGATGGTTGCGTGGAATGAACACCGGATTCATGCGACGCATCAAGCGAACCGCCTGGCCGTGGTCGACCTCCATCAGACGCGTTCGCCATTGCTTCAGCCAACCGTTGATCGCGGCGGGTTCGGGAAACAGCCCACTCACTTCTGTGTCGGAATCGCTCTCAAGTGCTCTCGAGAGATAGCGAAACAGGAGGGTGAAATCGACCTCTCCTTCTGCCATCAGTCCTAGCAATGTTTCCACCAGGGACCAATCCTCTGTGGTGCCCTCGGCAATCCCGATCTTTGCGGTAAACCGTTTTGTTAACTCAGCTCTGTGGATCCCGTCAAATCGGTCAAGTACCTCCGTGGCCTGCTTGATGGCGTTTTCGGAATTGGTGTCCATTAACGGCAGTAGCGTCTCCGCAAAACGTGCCAGATTCCAATGGCCCATCGGCCCTTGATTGGCAAATGCATAACGCCCTTGATGATCAATCGAGCTAAACTTTTTTTGTGGGTGAAAATGGTCCATGAAAGCACACGGCCCATAGTCAATGGTCTCTCCCGCGACCGACATGTTGTCTGTATTCATCACTCCATGGATGAATCCGAATTGCATCCAATGGGCGATCAGCTTTGCCTGTCGTTCAACGACACCGGCTAACAATCCGAGGCAGGAGTTCTCTTGCTGCCCGGCTTCCGGATAGTGTCGCGCAATTACGTATTCGGCGAGAATTTTCAAATGGGCATGATCTTGTCGCGCGGCAAACCACTGAAAGGTACCGACGCGGATGTGGGACTGTGCCACACGTGTAAAGACTCCTCCGGGCGTCGGCCCTTCTCGGAAAACGTCTTCTCCGCTTGCCACGGCCGCTAACGCACGCGTCGTCGGAACCCCCAGCGCGGCCATCGCCTCTGAGACGACGTACTCTCGCAATACTGGGCCCAGCGCGGATCGCCCATCTCCCCGTCGCGAAAAGGGCGTGGGGCCAGCACCTTTCAGTTGAATATCATGACGGGCGCCGTCCTCCAGCAAGACTTCACCTAGAAGGATCGCCCGCCCGTCACCCAACTCGGGTGAAAAACCACCGAACTGATGGCCGCTATAGGCCATTGCCAGAGGTTCCGACCCACCCGCAACTTCATTTCCGGAAAGAATCGTAAGGCCTTCAGAGGAATTCAGTGGAACCGTGCCCAGGCCTATTTCGTCAGCCAAATCCGTGTTGTATCGGATCATCGTCGGGGCGCGGACAGGCGTCGGTTTAGTCGACTGAAAAAATGCCTCTGGAAGGCGGGCGTAACTGTTGTCGAACGGAAAACTAATCGCTGAGGCGGGCACCGGATTTTTCTCATTGGGTGAAACGGCAGTTGTCTGTATGCCTGACAACGTTCTGACACATCAAATCGTTGCACTAACGAACGACGTTGCTGATGTTGTCTTGATTGTAGCCCGCGTTGACAATTCGCGAAGTGAGCGCAGAGGTCGAAATCTGTGAAAGTGCACTGAACTTGCCTCGGAACGTACGATGGATCCCTGCTCTGATTGCATTTTGTGTTTGTTCTCTGCGGACCGCACCAGGCCAGGGTGTGCTCTGTCGCCTTCAGCTAGGTCTTTGGAAAGTTGGTTGGCATCACTGCCGGACTTGGGTGTCGTCGACGCACTATTTGCGCACATAGACGTAGGATTCCAATTCTTCGATGCTGACGATGCCTTGTATGCGGTGAATAGACTGGTCATCAATGACCGGTGTTTTGCTGGGAGTGCCATCAACGAAGAGGCGTATCGTCAACTTGCTGCGCGCCGGGTCTTGGTCGAGCGTCACTGCCAGGTGGTGCCATTTGCCATCGGTCACGGTGGCCTCGGTACGTGCGGTTGTGCCGACCCCGGGTCTCACGAATCCAAATAGTACGGTCTCCGGATCCGCTACCTGGATCGTGTGTGTGGCAAGCATCGCGTTGGCCCGATTCACACGGTACGGCAAGGAGGGGATAGCTTCGTTCGACGTCGCCCAAACCGTATGATTTGCGTTCCGAGCGGTAGTCTTGAACCAGTACGCGATGGTCAGATCACCTGACGGTGCATCCATCAATCGCCGCATGTCACCACTATGTAACTTCAGAGTGGCGTCGTCTTGGGTAAAGTCTCCCGCGCCACGGCCAATCCGAGGTGCTTTGGCGTTTTGTGTTACCAGCACGCCTGCTGGCCCAACCTGACTAGCTGGTAGCCGACTCCCCCTGCTATTCGCAGTCACAGCATCAACCCGATCAAATTCGTAGAGTACCTGCAATTCATCGTCCAGTTTCGACGCAGAATCTACTTCTCGGATCGCCGCAATTCCGATATCTCGGGAACCGTTCTGGTACACCGACCGAAGTTCCTGATCACTCAGAATCCGTGACCAAACTGCAAAATCGTCCAGGTAGCCATTGAGGTCGACGGAGCTTACCCCGCCCTGATCGTCGGCTTGCACTCCCAATACCATTTCATTGAACCGGAGCGGCTTGCTGGACGTCCCTCTATTTTTCCGATCCAACTTTACCTTCAGCACATTATCACCAAAGACCAGTGGCTGTTTGCGACCGGTTGTTTGCCAGTTCATGTCGATCACGAACAAGTCGAACGGAGGCAGTGTGTCGCCTTCATAGACGTTTTGACCGTTCTTGTCGTGCACACGGCTGATGTAATCGATAGGGACAGCCTGTCCGTTGATCCAAATCTTGAGTCGCTCGTCATCCGCGAGACCGACCGCCTTGAATTGCAGTGTTGTGCGCAATTGGCGGTTGCCAAACTTTTCTGCCATCCGAAACCGCCGAGTTCCAACAGGTGACTCCGCGGAACGGTCCAGGTAAATGTTCTCGTCGTTAGAGAATCCTGTCGGGGACTTTCTCGGTTTTTTGTAGAGCGAATAAAACAGGTAGTGGCGATCGCGCTGCTGCACCTCCTGGGGATCGCGCAGTTCGCGTAACCAGCCCAAGGCAGCTGGCCACATGTAAGCGGCACTCGACGTCGACCGGTGGGCGGTCGCGCGCCGTGAAAAGCCGCGCTGGTAGTTGTACGGCGAAATCCCATCGGCACCGAATTCGTAGTAGTTTTGCGCGGCGGCGCGGTAATTTACCAATTGCATCAGCCGATAATGTTCATTTGGCGCATCCATCGCGATCATCGGATGGATGGCGGGATAAATCTTGCAGTTCGTACCGGCAGCCAATTTCACGAAATCCTCCGTCTTCATGTTGGTGTCCGAGTGAAAGAAATCGGACGGTACCACGTAGTCCACTAACCCCTCTTTGATCCAGGTCTCCAGATCAAAACCCAGATAATCACATTCGCGAAGGGTCTGCGGCACGCGAACACCAAATTCAAGCCGTTCAATGCCTCGTCGGTGAGCGGCGGCGTCCAGTAGTTTCCGTGTCCGGCGACTCAAGTCAGTCAACAAATGCGCGTTCTGTTTGCCCTCGCCCGGCTGGAACATGTGGCACCAACGCATGTAGTCGTACTCAACCCCATCCACGTCATAGCCATCGAGTACCTCTTGAACAAAAGTCAACATTGCATCGCGCACGCCAGAAATCGCGTAGTCATTTCCCGATCCGAGCAATGCCCATTCTGGGTGCTCTTTCGCCAGGCCTTTGCGAGGCCCGCCATGTCGATCATTCATGCGGATATCGGCGATGAATTTCATGCCATGATGATGGCAACGATCGATCAGGACTTTCAGACAATCCACACCTGCTTCATCCATTCCGGGTGGACGCCAGGGAAACAGCTCGGTTACCTGGGAGGCCGGGACATCGCTCCAGAATGCGGTAAAGAGACAATAGCTGATGGTGTCGANCTNGGCTGCNGCCTCTTCATCGACCATTTCTTCCAGCATCCGNTGGCTGAACTGGGCATCAGGTGGGGGAATTTCNCGATTGGGGGACNGGTAGTAATTCGTNTTGAAGATNGTCGCCCACATCGTAACNCCATCCCACGCNTGGANAATTCGTCGCGGCNNCCGCGGCTGNGGGGCNACNTGTTGGCGCGANCGATCCTCTAGGGAATGCGAACGTGTGGAAATCTGGGCCAAGGCGGNGACCGCGGATGTCCGNTCGAGTGGAGTAGTCACNGACTNTCCGGCAACGGCCTCGGTGTACTGGGCNGTTTGTGANTNGTCGCCTTCCTGATCGCAAGCAGTGCCAGCCAGCAAAGCACTTAGTACAAACCAGCACCACCCAATCTTGCGATGAGGTAAACTGGATACTGTCGACGTCGGGTGATTCTGCTCTGGCATAGACAATCCATTCGTTTGGCTGGCGTATGTCGTTGTTTTTTCGTGCGGGGTGAATTCTACAGCGCGCCCTGCTGCGCCGCACACCTGCCACAGGGCCGTGAGCCGTCCCCAGGCACCTTCTCTGGAGGTGTTGCGCGCTACCCACCGCCCTTCCCTGTCACGGCCGTGATGGCACTCCACTTCGCGCCTCTATTGCTCGAAGTCCTTCTTCTTCATGGTCTTCAACAAGAGAGTTTCCAGAAAATGCAGCTATTCCGGGATCGGCAATGGGGCAATTGGGTCAATCATATCCCGTCTTCAATCGCTAGTGTCAGCGCTGGCTCATCTCGTCCAGCTTTTCCAGAACGTATAGCTGTGGTGCTCGAATAGCAGGAGATCATAAGACAAGTTCCAGGAAGCAAAGTCCGCAAAAAGCACATTTGGTGACACAACATCTCCCTGGTAGCTCTGATCGACGAGTTCCCTCAACATTTTTCTGTCAAACGTCGTTGGGCGAAACACGTGAAGATCTTTCTTGCTTGTTCAGGCATTTGTCTCCAAGTTTGCCCAATCTCGTTGGTCCAAACCCTAATAATTCATGCGATTCGGTTGCCTGATCTTGGCATCTCCCGACTCCGGCAGATTTTTCAACCCCAGCGTTGATCGAGGTTCCCGTGTTGTGTTTGGTGGTTGCGCCCTGCGACAGATCAAAAGCGAAGGCGAAGGCAGAGATTGTCGGCCGCTTGGTCGTCGGCGGCGGCTCAAAAAAAGAAGGGCTTCCGGCCCGTAGACCGAAAACCCTTCTTTTTGCGCAGTGCGAGAGAGAGGACTCGAACCTCCACGCCCATTGGGCACTAGATCCTAAATCTAGCGCGTCTGCCAATTCCGCCACTCTCGCAAAACGTCATTTTGTTCTTGTATGGTAGTGTATTGGTCCCCTGATTGTAAGGTGGGCCTGCCTGTTTTATTGTGGTTCACGGTTGGGGAGTGAACCACAATTAATCAGGAAGCCGAAGTAATGGCGAAGCGTAGCAAGAAAGTCGAAGTCGTCGCAAGGCCCAGAGGGCGCGGCCGTAAGGCCAGAACGGGCGTGCTGTCCTACTTCAAGGCCAACAACGGCAGCGGGAAAACATACGGCAAGATTCGATATCCGCGTCAGCCCGACGGGCGACGCCCGACCGAGGTTCTCCCGGGCGCCTACGAGTCGCCTGAGATGATGGCAGCGTATGGGCGATCTATGGGGCACTGGCTGACCTATAAGACGCTACCCCCCTGGGTCGCCGAGAAGACTCGCCGCGCCAAGCCGCCTAGCGTGCGAAAGGTTCTCAAGGTCGGGAAGACGGTCGCCCAGGTCTGCGAGCAGTTTCTCGAGCACGAAAAGACCATGCAGAACAAGAGCGCGGGCGAGATCAGAAACTGCCGCTACGCCTTCGCACCGCTAGTGAAACTCTACGGCGACGAGCCGGCTGTCGAGCTGGGCGCCGGCGAGCTGATCCGCTGGCAGCGACACTGCCGCGAGGAGCGCGGAAACTGCGCGAACACCATCAACAGCAACGCCGGGCG
>PBOG01000029.1 GCA_002724245.1 Planctomycetaceae bacterium | reverse complement strand
AGGTCGCCTTGATGTTGTCACCAGATCCACCCGACCGGTTAAACAGGCGGACCTTCGTGCGATCAGGACTGATGAGGATTAACTGTAAATCACTATCCCAGGTATGGTCCAAATCAACCCGGACATCAATGTCATCGATGGTGACATCGTCACCGACCCTGAACTTGACCGTCGTTGAACGACGATCGCGAAGCGCTTTGCGTCCTGTCCACGAATATTCCAGCACTTCCCGGATGCTGGCAGTCGATCTGGACTGGTCGTCTTCCGCCTCTCCCTGGGTGCCGTCACGGTCCTGATCCATCAAGTTGCCTTCCTCATCAGCAACCTCTGGCCCCAGTGTGACTTCGTACGTTCCAGCCGCCGATTGTTCTTCAAAAGCAATCGCGAATTCCTTGCCGCCGGATCCATCTACCGCGGAAACGGAACTGACTGGAATCAGATTGCCTGCCGGATCGGTCAACTCGATATCAGCATCCGTCAGCGTGGCCGCGTCAATTGCTTCATTGAAGGTCACCGTCACCTGGTCCAGACGATTTGTCTCACCAGACCAACTGGCATCGGTTACACGGGGGCCATCGGCATCGACCAGGCTGGCTTGAATTGCTTCGTTGACATTAAGTCGCCCGTTGGCAACCACGTCAAGTAAAATCGGGTCGGCGTAGTCCAGCAGCGCATCGATCACCTCCTGATGCGTCCAATCGGGGTGAGCTGCCCAGACCAGCGCCGCGGCACCCGCGACGTGCGGCGCGGCCATCGATGTACCGCTGGCTGTACCGTAACCGTCTTCAGGCAAAGTACTCAAGATGGAAACGCCTGGTGCCGCGATGTCGACGGAAGCAGTTCCATAATTCGACCAACTCGCTAGTTCGTCGTCGTCATCGCTGGCCGCTACCGAGATGATGTTGGGAAGGTCATAATTAGCGGGATAGGAGGGGTCACTATCGTTGTCATTGCCGGCGTTGCCCGCGGCCGCCACAAAAATGCCTCCGGCATCACCAAACGCCTCAATTGCATCGTGCATCGCGGTGCTATAACCGCCTCCCCCAAAACTGGCATTGATTACCTGGGCCCCCATTTCTCGGGCGTAATCGACAGCTCGTACTGCGTCACTGGTGTACCCACTACCCGATTCGTTGAGGAACTTCAGCCCCATCAACTGGACCTCCCAGGAGACTCCGGTGACTCCAATGCCATTGTTGCCAACCGCGCCGATCGTTCCAGAGACGTGTGTACCGTGACCATTGTCGTCAAAAGGGTCACCATCTTCGTTATAAAAATCGTAGCCGTAGATATCATCGGTGTACCCGTTGCCGTCATCGTCGACACCCGGCGTACCGTTCGCTTCTGAAGTGTTGACCCAGGTGTTGCCGGCGAGGTCCTCGTGGGTATAGTCAATCCCGGTATCAATGACTGCCACGATGATCGAACTGGCATCGGTTTCGACGTCCCAGGCCTCTACCGCATCAATATCTGCGTCGACCGTACCGTTTGTCTGACCCGTGTTGTGGAGTCCCCACAGCGAATCAAAATAGGCGTCATCGGGGGCCGTAGACTCGTGTTGCAGCACAAAGTCACGCTGGGCGTAATCCACGCCAGGCAGCTGGTTGTAGTGCTCCATCGCCTGGTCCAAGCCGACGCCTGAGTCGAGATAGACCTCGTAAAACCCGAATCCCAACTGGTCGCCAAGTTTAGTTCCCTCCAAATGGCTTTCAGCAGCCGCCACATCTGTAAAGCGGACCAAAAACTGGTCTGGATGAAAATCACCCACCAGTAAATCACCCGCCAATAGCTGACGTGCTTCCAGGCGTTCTACTCGCAACCCTGACCGCCGCGAGAACCGCTGACGCTCTCTGAGGCGCGCCACTCGCCGTCCCCCAAACCCAAATAAATTACCCATAATTTCAGAAGCCCCCGAATTAACCAAAGTCAAGAAACCGTCAAATCCAACAGGGTGACTACGTCGTCACCAGAAACTGTGACAGACCGTACTAAATGCAAAACGCGTGCCACGGTCTGACAAAGCAACCGCGTCCCCTGGCCATGATGAATTTTTTCCGGAGAAACCCCGTCGTTTTCTGGCCAATAACCCATTCACCGAAAAGATCGGTGGCGTCCTGCTCCAGGCGAATGTGTCTTGAATTGAGATTGTTGTCTCATTTCAAGACGCCAACGGGTCCAGAATCACCTGCGAGTGCCGCGTACTCTACTCGCCGCCACAGCCCTGCCACACGCCAGCTGCGCATCTCAGCGGGCGGCAGCTGGTCGGATCGCGCCCAATAGTTTGCGCAGATTACCACCGGTAATCGCCGCCAAATCTGACGCGGAGAAAAACGGCATTTTCTGGAAGAGGTCAAAGGTCTGTGGAAAGGTCACCCAATCCAAGCAAGGCGAAAAGTCAGAGGCCCACAGCAATCGCTCGCTCCCAAATGCTTCGATCAATCGTTTGACGTACGGCCAGGCTGCCTGGTGAGGGTAATCGTGTCCAGGAACGGTGAGTGCATAAAAACCACTCAGCTTGACAAAAACACTCTGATACTTGGCCAGTTCAGTCACGGACTGCAGGGCAGCTTCCGCCTGTGGAGCCGCGGCTGGTTCCTTCATCGCCGGCGGCAGTCCGAGATGGGAAACCAACAGACGCAAATCAGGAAAACGTTCCAATATCGGCGCCCAATTACGCCAACCGGCAGCCTGAGAATTGACACTTACCAGCCAGTTCCGTTGTACAATCCAGTCCCAGAACGTGTCGGGCACCGCAGCCAGCCCTGCCGATTTATCGTCAAATAGAAACAAGCTCACTCCCACAAATCCTTGTTGCTGCAACCGCTCAAGTTCGTCAACCGGGAGCAGAGTGTCAAGCGTGAGGTAGGCCAATGGGCGAATCCAATCGTAACGCCCCACTTGCTCGGCGAGATACGTATTATTCTCGACGCACCAGTCTTCTCCTCCAAAACCAACCACCAAGGCAGCAGTCACATCCCATTCAAGTGCCAGTGAGTGGTAGCAGACTGTCTCATCGATCGCCACGCCGGGCCGGGATGCCAACGACGAATCCTGATAACCACCAGAAAAGAGATGAATATGGGCATCTGCGCGCGGTGTCATAGTCGTCCACTCGTCTGACAAACGTCGGTCAACTACCGGGAGGCCAAGGATCGAGACAGGCGCCGGCCGGCCGGGGGCCAGTGGGACGCCAGGGAGCAGGTTTGCTGCACTGGTAGACAACCTCCAGCCACGGAGTCTCCAGACGCAAATGCCCTTGGTGTCGCGATGTGAGCATCGCTTCCAACACACCGGTCGTCAAGAGTGTTCTCTCCACGGGTACCGTCGCGGTTCCATGAACAAACATCTCTTCGACATTCAACGACAGATAGGCGAAATGGGCATAGGGTCCGTCTTCGTCGCCATGCCCCTGCGCGTAGAACTCCGTCGCCATCACTCGGTCACCTGCCCGGCCAGCGTACGCGAGATCGGTGACATAACCATCCAGCATCAGCGCGGCACCACGCAATCCATCTCGATATTCAATCAGCATCAGCGCAGGATGTTCGCAATGCGCTTCGATCGGCCCCGCGGGCTTGTTCTGGATCGTGTCACAGGCCGCTTGCGCCAACTCCCGTGACCAGTCGCCCCGCTCCGCCGCCTGCCACACAGCCTCCCCTTCCAGGCACGTAACTGCCGCCACACCTGTCTCACCACCGGCACGACGCTCGACCATGCACTGCAGTACCTCAAGTGTGTGAAAACCATAGATCTCCAAACCTGAGAAGCCAACCGCTACGGCTTCGTCGAGGGGTGTCTCCAGTTCGTGTTCGAGCCACGGGTTCCGCCACACTACAGGCAGTGATGAGCCTGCCATAAAGGGTGCCCCTAATTCGGACATGCGGTCCGTCATCCATTGCGCATCGTGCCAGTTGTATGAGAGATGCTTGTCGCTGAAAACCGGGACCGGGCGGCCACTCGTTGCCATCACGCCGCAGATCTGCTCGAGAAAATATTTGCGTGGAAACAGCTGTTGCTGCTTTTCATTCCAGGCATAGTCTCCGTGCTCACCGATCAGTAAAACCCCATCAATTGCCAGCTCATCGCCACCCAGGGTCAGCGTCTGGACAATGCTGGGGTAGACCTGAACACCGTACTCGGCCGCCAACTCGACACCGATATCAGATTCGGAAATCTGATCAATGTACAAAGACTCCAACGATACGCGAGGCTCCAGAAAACCTCCGTCGGTCGGAAAACCCTTAAGGAACTTGGTCACGATCACATCTGCATGCGAACCGGAAAAATACTCGGTGACGATGGCGGCAATTCGTTTTCGTTGTGTCATGATTCTCCCCGCCGCGTCATGTCTTCCGCGTTGATCCAACGACCGGTCTGCGCCGACACCAAAGCCGCTTCAACCAGGCGGACCGCCTCAAACCCGTCTTCAATCGTGCTCACCGTGGGCCGAGTCCCAGTGCGCACACAGCGCACGAGGTACTCAAGCGCCGCGCGTAAGGCACCAAACTCCATTCCGTACACGTTGTGCTCGTACTGTTGGTTCAGGAACCGGTACCCATTGGAATCGAGAAATGTAAATCCCATATTGGGCAAATGGATTTCGAAGGTGCCGCCTGCAAAATCCAGCGAACATCGGTCATTTTCCGCCAAAGCTTCCTGCGTCGGCAAATACCAGCCACCTTCGATCGAACAGGTGACACCTCCCGGGTACTCGATGAGAATGTTCATTCCGTCAACCTGGCCCTCGGAAAACCGGGTTTCCAACGCACAGACGCGATCAAACGGCTGCCTGGCGAACGCATTGGCCAGCTCAATATCGTGGCAGAAGATCCCGTAAGCCGGATGCACGCGCCCGTATACTTCTTTTTCACTTCGGGCGCGTTTGTTCCGGAAGCTCATGTGTCGCACTGGGCCCAAGCGATCCCGTTGGGCCATGACATGAGCAACACGTGACTCAAAGCGCAAGCAATGGCCGCTCATCGCCGTGATCGAACGCGACAACTCGACCATGGCACGGGCCTCTTCCAAGGAAGTCGCCAACGGCTTTTCCACATAGATCGCCTTTCCGTGCTCGGCCAGAACCCGAAACGACTCAAAATGAGCATCCTCAGGAGTCACCACACAGACCAGGTCAAGGTCCGGGTCGCTGGCCACCGCATCGAGCGTGGCATAGCCAACGCCCCCATAGCGCCCACAGAGTTCTGCGCTGCGTACCTGCTCCAGCGTGTACACACCCGCGAGCTCGACATCGGGCATACTCGCCAAGGTTCGCAAATGGCTTTCACCAAATGCGCCGCCACCCACCACTGCCGCGCGCACAACTCGCTGTGTTGCCATTATCCAATCTCAGCATAAACTTCCAGGACATTCCCTTCGGGGTCGGAAAAATAGACCGTTCGGTGACCACGCGGTTGATCCGCGGGTGGATCGAGAATCGGAACCCCTGCTTCGACCAGCTGACGATAGCAGGCTTCCACTTCATCCGGCTCAACCAGAAAAGCCAACTGGACGCCGGGCGACTCCGCACCACCTCCTCGCCCATCGTAATCGCGTTCTCGTTTCCGCAGAGCAAGCAACACCCCACCCGCCCGGAACGCCAGGCTGGTGGGAGATTCAGAATCGACCGGGAAAGAAAATGTACGACGGTAAAACGCTTTCATACCATCGATATCATCACACAAGACGATCGCGTAACTTAACGCTTGAACGGACTGCAACATTACTTCAACTCCCGCACATCAATCTGGAAATTATCAATCTGGAAAAACCAACGCACCTGTCCGTCAGCGTGCCGGCGCGGGCCAATCCAGGTGGCGATGCAGGAACCGAAAGGTGCCCTGACCGTTGATGGTATGGCCCCCGTTAAAGAACTCAATCTCAGCCCGATCGCCCAGGCGGAGGATGTCGTAGTGGCGCCGCACTTTCCCGAATTCACTCGCGACCCACTCGACCGGCGCGCCGCCATCAAGATGCCCTTGCTCAACCATAAATGGGCGTGGCGTCATCAACATTGCCAGTTCGGCATAACTAGCAATGTGCCCCATGTTCCACTCGACGATCTCGTACTCGCGGGTAAACCCATAGCCATAGCGATCTTCGTTTGTGGCGATGGTTTTCACCCAACGGGTAAAATCCGCCGAGCAGATTGAAAGACAGTAGCGTGGAATCATCGGCGGTACTCTGACCGCCGTCTTCCCGCCATAGGAGATTCCATAGAATGCCATCCGCTGTGCGTCGACATATGGCAACGTCGCCAACCAATCGAGTGTCTGTTCATGCTGCGGAATGATGTAGCTGAACAACGAACGTCGCAATGGGTTCGATTTGCGTTGAAGCGTGCGAAAACGGTCTTCTCCCCGGTACGGGTTCTGGGGCGCATAAACAATGAATCCTCGTTTGCAGAGTTCCGCGCTAAATGCCTTATATGCACGGTACACGTCTGCAGCACGCGAAATCGTATCCATCGGCTTCCCTTCCAGACCATGCTGACAAACGACAAGAGGACGTTTCTCACCTGCCTTGATCCCCTTTGGTAGCAGCAAGACGCCGGCTGCAATCACATCCGGAAAGACGTCCAACACGACCTCGTAACCCAGAAACTGTTCCTCATCCAACACTAATCGGGTACGTGGGTTCGGAGACAATCTGGGGTGCGGCAACCGTCCAATGAGCGTGTCGTAGACCCACGCCCTAAGCGTTTCCTGTTTCGCAGGCCACGCTGCAGCGGTACTCGGATCTACGCGCCAACGGCGTTCACGCACTTTGGGGCTCAGACGAAGCAATGTCTGTACATGACGCTGCAACTCAGCAAACTGACGCGCCTCGCGCCGGAGGGCAAACTGTTCCGGATCTTCAACTGTTTTGACTCGCTGCCAGACTACCGGTGGCGCAGCAGTCGCGATTTCAATTCCCAATGCCCCACCAAACGCCCCCATTGCTTCAGCGCTTCCCGCCGGCCCCGTGCCGGCGCCGCTGATTACCAGACGCAATTCCGACTCTGCAGTACATCTTTGATAGATCATCTGCGCACGGTCGAACTCGCTCCGCACACGTGCTACCGCGATCGGCCCAACCTCACCTGGCGCCGCGCTGGCCCGCCGTCCTGGCCGCGACGCTGGAGGGCCGGCAATTTGCGGAACCGCACAAGCCTCAATCACCAGGCGACGTGGCGCAACCATTCCGGCAATCTCGGCGTCACCAAATTCACGTAGCAACCCCCATACGTTCCGGTAAATCGGCTCTTGCCACACCCCTTCGCGCGGCTGGAAATAACCGCAGACGAGCGTCGCCTCAATACGCGGGTCGAGCGCCCCCGCATACAACGCGAGCAAGGCGCCTTCCCCGACACCAGCCACGCCAATCGGCAACGGCACACCACGGCGCTGTGCCCATTGCGAAAACAGGTCAACGGCGGCCAGTATCTTCTGGACTTCATAACCGATGGGATGGCGTCCCATTTCAAATGCCTGCCGATACAAGAACTCTCGATGCGGTTGGTTGGTGTAGGCAACATGGGGACTTCCGGACAGCGCGTCACTGCGACTGATCAGCATTGGTATCGCCACCAGGCAACCCGCTCTAGCCAGTCGCTGCGCGAGCTGCAGTCGCGGAGCCAATCCTGGTGCAACCCCACTGAACATCTCTGGAGTCCAGTCGGCGTCAGGCAACGCGACGACCGCCGCCTGAACTTGTTCAGGTTGCAACAGCAGCCCTTCAGCTGTCACACCATCCAGCACCTGCCAGCGCACGTGGCGAACCGTCACCTGGACGTCACGCGCAACCACCGAAGACCGATCCATTGTCTCCAGGAACTCGAAGCCGTAACGGTTCGGATGTGTGACTGTGAGCCGTGGATCGACCCCGCCGATTGCTTCAAGAAACCGCTGCCGAAAAGGTGCCACGCTCGCAGCGTAGCGGTTGGGATTCGTGTAGTCGCGGTGCCACACCTCGTTACGTCGCTCTCGAGCCGCAACCAGTTCTCGCAAGCAAAACCGGTCAATCCCTGCCACCATCTGCTCATCGAGCGGGCCAACTGCAGTCAGTGGTCGGGTACCGGCCAGAACTTCGTCAACCGCTCCGGCTAGTGCTGGTGTGGCAAACAGGGTTATTGCTGAAACAATCGCCTTCAGCCAAACGAACATCCTGATACCTTCCGTTGGCCGGTTACCCGGACGCCGATCGTGTCTGACATGTACGCACGCGTCGAACCCTGTGATAACTCAGTCCGCAATATTTAGTCCTCAATGTCTAATTCTCAATGCGGTACAGGTGGGTAGCACTTCTCAGAAACAGGGCGCGTCCCGCTACAGCAGGCGAAGCATAAAACTTGCCGTCAAGCTGACTGGTTGCCAGCACCTGATGCTCTCGTCCGCTAGCCAGCACCAGCGTCTTGCCCTCTTCGCTGCAAACATAAATTCGATCCCGAACCTGGATAGGCGACGCCCGGTAGTTCCCGCCAAGTCGCTTTTTCCAGATGACTTTTCCCGTCAATGCATCAAGGCACGTCGCCGTCCCGTTGTCTTTCACGACGAGCAGTTCCTTCCCTAGAAGCAAGGGCGAAGGAACGTGCGGAATACCCACGGAATTCTGCCAAGCAATTTGCGTTCCCTGGAGCTGTCCCTGGCCAGGACGGACCGCATAGACCGCATGGTGATCGAGCTTGATTGCCCCCAGCACATAAAACATCCCATTGCCGTAGGACGGTCGGCCCACCATCGAACAACCTTCATAGGGCATCCACCACAGTTCTTTGCCTGTCGACACGTCGTAACTGGCCACGTGATCGGCGCAGGTAGCAACCAATTGTGGCCGTCCGTCAATTTCCTGTACCAACGGAGTCGAATAGGCCATCTGAAAAATCGGGTTCTTGGCCCGCGCGCGTTCGAGATGCTGGCGTGCCTGTTTCCACACGATCTCACCTGTGCGTTTATCAAGCGCTACGACCGATTGCGTGTCAGTGCCATCGCAAAGCAGAATCAGCAGATTCTCATGCAGGATTGGAGAACTGGCGGCACCTTGCGGAGCGGAAAAAGGTAGTGATGTGTTTTTCCAGAGGATGCGGCCGGCCGTATCCAGGCACACGGTTCCCCTCGATCCAAAGTGCACGAACACGCGTTCCCCATCAAGCACTGGTGTGGGTGAGGCATAACCATTCAGAGGATGACGGGAGCCGCCATCCGTGGGTTGCAGTACCTGAATGTTGTGCAAGAGCTTGCCACTACCGCGATCGACACAAACCGCATGCAACGACTTGCCCTTTTCCGAGGAACTCGTCATCCATATTTGACTTCCCCAAATCACCGGGGACGACCACCCCTCGCCAGGAATCGGCGTCTTCCAGGCGACTGCCTCGTCCTCGGACCAGCGCAAAGGAATTCCCTCCAGACTGGAATGTCCTTGTCCATCGGGCCCGCGAAACTGTGGCCAGTCGGCCGTTGCACGGGTCGTCAGCATCACACACACCAGCAACAAGGTCGCGGTCAGGCACGCTGTGCGACTGTCGGTTTTCCCCACCGCAGTCTCATCGCGTGGAACACAGCGGGAAGCACTTTTTGTACCGGCACACGCCCGTGCGTGCACCTTCGCAAGCTGGCCATTCGTATCGGCAGTTCTACAATGCATGACGCCGCCTGGCTCCTTGTAATGAAATGCAGGTATTACCCTTCCGCACACCGTATCACGCGCTGTTCTACCGTGCGACCCATCGCGTTGCAATTGCCATGAAGAACGGCAGCGATCAAGCGAGCGGACTCTTCCTCGCAGAAACCAACGAATAATACCCGTAAGAGGGGGTAACCTGAAATTCAACAAAACCGGCTTCTGCTAACAGTTGCTGCAATTCTCTCGCCGTAAATTGTTTTCCCTTTTCATGCAGCAACATCGCGATCGAAAAGCACGCCACGGTAAGTGGACCGTCTTTGGCTTCCGACAACAGCATTTCATGCAGGCAAATCGTCCCACCAGGTGGTAATGTTTCAAAGGCACGGCGAGCCAGGACCCGGCACGACTCGAGGTCCCAGTCATGAAAAATGTTGCCAAACAGTAACGCGTCATACCCGACCGGCCACGGATCCTCAAACATATTCGCACTCACCACATGAACTCGATCGCCTAACCCACGCCGGTCGATCTGCTCCGTGGCAATTGCACAGACAGGCGCGAGATCCAGGACGGTGCACTTGAGCGCCGGGTGTCGACTGACCAATGCCATCGACAAAGACCCCGTTCCACCTGCCACATCGAGCAAATTGTGAATCCTCTGAAACACTGGCTGTTCCGCGAGACCAGCCGCAGCTGGCAGCGTCATCGCGTGCATCACTTCCATAAATGTCCGCACGCGTTCGGAGGGCAACTCCGCAATCTGCACCGCCAGCGGCTCAACCGGCGCACCTGACACCCGCATCACCAGCCGCAACGCGTCGGCTACGGCGCTCTCGAAATGAGGCAAATCGGCACGAAAAAACGGACTGTCCGCGGAAAGATATACCTCGGCTTGCGGAGTCATTCGGAAACGTCCCGCGGCATCTCCTTCCAGAAATCCGAGTGCCGCAACCACCGCCACCACCGCTTCGGTGGCCCGCACATCCAGCCCCAGATCCTGCGCCAGATCAGGAACACTGCAGGGCCCTCGACCAAGATGTTCGTAGAGGCCAATCTCCACCGAAACCATCAGCGCGGGAAAAACGAAGCGTGTCGCATACGCGTCGTAAATAGACTTGTCGTCAACTGCCGGAAGTTCAAATGTCACGATTACGCTTTCTCCTCATCTCGGGCGGCCCGTGGACCGGGACAGGCCATGCAATCCGTGTCAGAGTGGGCAACCTAANNCANCCCCCAACGAGACGCCAGTCNCCGTCCGCAAGACGCTGTCTGCCACAGCCGCTGAAAACAGACGATGTCTGTCGCAGCGCCCAGATCTGAGACAGAACCGTCCGCATCGCGCATACTATGCACTAGTGCAAAGGCGTTGTTCATTCATTCGTGACGCCCCCGTAACATCACACAACCTGACCAGCCGGTGACGGTGTCTTCCCCCCACCTGCTGCCATCTATCGAACCCTGGCTCGGCGGAGTAAGTGCATGCGGTGGATCCAATTTTTCGGCCTCAAGAACTCCCTGTACTGTGGTATGCGCACTGCCACCGTGCGTTCCTGCGAGCTGACCAGGTATTTGCCAACGCTGGCCTTGTTGCTGGTGGCGGTACCGGCTCCTGGCCAACAGACTGCTCCCGTGGCAGACACCTTCGAGACCGCTGTGCTCCCCATCTTCAACGCGCACTGTGCTGATTGCCACGGGCCGGAATCGCGGTCAGGTGGCCTGCACTTGCTAACGCGGGACGATCTCGTCCGAGGTGGACAATCGGGCGCGGCGATCCGAGCTGGAAACGCATCCGCCAGCATGCTGATGCGTCAGCTCGAACGCGGAAAAATGCCGCCCGAGGGCCCGCCACTAACGCCCCAGCAACTGACTACGATTCGTCGCTGGATCGATGCCGGCGGCCGGCGGTCCGGGGAAGATGCCGAAACCGCGCGCCAGCAGATTGCCGCCCTGTCAATCTCCGAGCAAGAAGTCTTCGTCAACGTGTTCTTTACCAACTGCCTCGATTGCCACGGCAAGTGGAAGCAAGAAGCCGGGCTCGATCTGCGGACCCGCGCGAGCCTACTCAAGGGCGGCAAGAGTGGACCGGGGATTGTCCCCGGTGATCCCGCATCCAGCCTCGTCTACCAGCGTATCCTGGCAGATGAAATGCCTCCGCCCAAAAACCTTTTCGGAGACCAGCAGTATGTCTCCCGAGTTCGCTTGCAAGACCGGGAGGCACTGCGCCAATGGATTGCCGCAGGCGCCTTGCCGCCTCACCCGATCCCGCGACGGAAAGATCCCGTGTTGAGCAAGGAACGACTCAGCCACTGGGCATTCCAGCCACCACAACACCCTCGCGTACCCAAAGTAAAACACGCGCAACAGGTTCGCACTCCGATCGACGCGTTTCTGCTGGCGCATTTAGAGGCGCATGGAACCCATTTCTCCCCACCGGCTGATCCCCTGGTCTTGCTGCGCCGCGCCGCACTCACATTGACTGGGCTTCCCCCAGCGTTGAAAGATACAAGGGCCCTGCTCTCCCAACCCGCACAGCATTCTTATGAGACGCTGCTGGATCGGCTGCTGACATCACCGCAGTACGGAGAACACCAGGCGCTCTGGTGGCTGGACGGAGCTGGCTATGCAGACACACATGGACAGATCAACCGAGATGAGCTGCGACCGTTCATGTGGCGTTATCGCGATTACGTCGTCCGCGCTTTTAATGAAGACAAACCCTACGACCAGTTCCTTACCGAACAGCTGGCCGGCGACGAGCTGTTCGCTTGGAAAACCGACGAGCCTTTGACCGCGAAACAGATTGACTCCCTGGTAGCCACTGGATTTCTGCGTACCGCCTCAGATGCGACTGACGAAGGTTCGTTTAACAAGATCATCAATCGGTTCGGCGTGATCAACGAACAGCTGGAAATTGTCACCTCCTCCATAATGGGACTGACCCTTGAGTGTGCACGCTGCCATAGCCACAAATTCGATCCCATTCCACAGGAAGACTACTACCGGTTTGCAGCTATTTTTCGCCCCGCACTCGATCCGTACGACTGGCGAATCCCCAACGTCGTACTCTACCCACCCAGATACCCTGTACCCGCAAGGTACAGCCGCGACCTGTTCCAGCCTTCAGACCGTCCGACTCCCATTGTCGAACGCTACAACGCACAGTTTGAAACGCCGATCGTCGCGTTACGAAACAACATCGCAGAGCTTCAGGAGCAACTCAAAGACAAGGCGCTCGCTCAGCGGCTGGCCAACCTCCCACGATTGGTCGCACACTACCGTTTTGAGCATTCCGGCCAAGAGATTCTCAACGCGGTGACTGGCCTCTCCGAAGGAACACAGACGGCACGCCTATCGAAGGATGCGCCTCGAATTACGGGTGTCCCCAACCGGACGAGTCTGGATCTCGCCGAAGGTGGGTTGGCAGTGATTTCGCAGCGGCCGTTTCTGTTCCACCGCGGCGCCGCATCTGGCGATGCGACGCTAGAATTTTTTCTCAAAACAGTGTCACCTACCGACCAGTACGGCAGTGTCTTCTGGACCGCGAGTCCCGATATTGATGGAGACGGCAAACCCGATCCGGCGGCCGGCGCCGGGCAAATCGGGGACCAGAATCGCTTCAACGTGGATCTCAAAACCGCCGTGAAAACGGCCAGCCTGAGCGGTGACTTTCGCGAGGTCGATGGGACAGGCCCGCACAAGATCATCGAGAGCCCTCGAGCGTTACCCAAGGCAACCTGGGTTCACGTCGCCATCGTGCGACGCAAGCTTACCGCAGACAGTTACCGTTTTGACTGGTATTTCGATGGCCAACTCGACGCCACTCAATCGTCGATAACCAGCGCCCCGTTTCCCGATAGCGTTGCCTGGACGATCGGCGGTCGACCTGGCTTTCCGGTCGGAATCCTGATCGATGAAATCCGCATGTGGGACGGTGCCCTCTGGGCCAGCGAACTCTACCGCCATGGAGCCGCGCGACTGGTCCCCACCACGCCACAAGTCGCAGCGCGACTATTACTCGCACTGCAGCAACCCGAGGGAGAACGGTCAACCGACGACCAACGGCAACTCCGCGAACTCCGTAACCAGATCGACAAGTTCGATGCGGATGCATCAATCGCTCCGCTGCGTGCCCGAATCAAGGCGCTCGAAGACCAGAAAATCCGGGATTTACGCATTCATGGCCTGGCCGATACGGGCGGTCTTCCAACACCAGTCTACGTCTTCAAACGCGGCGAAATCCAACAGCCCGGCAGGAAAGTCGATGCGGGGACGCCTGTCGCCATCCATCTGGGATTAAAACCATTTCGGGTCGCAAAGCCCACCTTTGGCCAAACAAGTGGACGGAGATTAGCACTCGCCAGGTGGCTCACTCAACCCAACCACCCCCTAACTGCGAGAGTGATCGTCAATCGTGTCTGGCAGCAGCACTTTGGCCGTGGGCTCGTCGATACTCCGGGGAATTTTGGACGTATTGGTGCTGCGCCTTCGCACCCACAACTGCTCGACTGGTTGGCGACAGAATTCGTGCGGAACGGCTGGAGTATTCGGCAACTCCACAAACAGATCATGATGTCGACAGCCTGGAGGCAGGCCTCCCAGGTCAGCGAACTGTCAGATGCCGATCCGGACAATCGCCTGCTCTCCCGGTTCCCCTTCCGCCGACTCACCGCCGAAGCGATGCGTGACTCGATTCTCTCCATCTCCGGACAACTCGACCCCACGACGCTGGGACCACCGGTGGAACGTTCGGTGCAGCCTAACGGCGAAGTCCGCCACCTGCCTGGTCCCCACGGCCACCGGCGCAGTCTGTACCTGATCCGTCGCCGCAAGACTCCGAACACCATGCTCACCCTGTTTGACACGCCAGCGATGGTGCCCAATTGCCTGGCCCGTACTGATTCGACCGTTCCCACCCAGGCACTACAACTGTTCAACAGTGAATTCGTTCGCACGGCGGCGGCACGGTTCGCAGAACGACTCCGCACGACAGGCAATGATCGCGATAACCACATCGAGACCGCTTACCGACTGGCCTTTGGCCGCGATCCCACGCCAGCGGAACGCAACCGAGATAAAACGGCACTTACGGAACTAACAAGCCACTGGGAAAAACAGCTCAAACGCGACCAGGACGCAAACAAGCACGCCCAACTGGCCAGGCAGCGCGCATTGGAGAACTACTGTCACATTCTGTTCAATACGCCAGAATTGATTTACGTGGATTGAGCCGCCTTGCGGATGACTGCATCGCAGATGACCGGGCAGAAATGGCGGCAGCCAAGTCAGGCAAAAGGAACAAGCACCATGTCCCCACAACACCAGTCCAGCCAATCCGGTCCAGCTGATCACACGGCACAGCGGCGCCGCGACTTTTTCGGACGGATGCGTGATGGCTTGCTGGGTGCGGGTCTCGCCACCCTGCTTGACGCCGATCTGTTGAGTCAAACAGACACCGCCGCAAACCCGCCGCGAACCTCCGACCTGGGTGCCCAGACCCCGCACTTCAACGGGCGGGCAAAATCCGTCATCCAGTTCTTCATGACGGGCGGCCCCAGCCAGGTCGATTTGTTCGATCCGAAACCAGCCCTGAACAAACACGAAGGCGAATTGCCCCAGGGTTTCATCGACAACGTCGAATCCGTCGGCGCGGCGGGTGGCTTGCTCCCCTCCCCCTTCCAATTCGCGCAGCATGGCAAGTCGGGCCTCCCGTTCTCCGAACTGCTACCGCACCTGGCCACGTGTGCCGATGACATCGCGGTCATCCGGTCGATGTGGACCAGTTCCTTTAACCATGAAACGGGGATCATGATGATGCACAGCGGGCGTCCCATCAAAGCCTCCCCTTCGCTAGGCGCCTGGGTCACGTATGGCCTCGGCTCAGAAAACCAGAACTTGCCCGCTTACGTCGCTCTCGACGATCCCGTACACAATCCTATTTTGCTCGGCAAGCAAAACTGGCAATCCGGCTTTCTGCCGCCCATTTATCAGGGAACACGTCTGCGCAGCATCGGATCGCCTCTGGTCAACCTGAAAGCCCAGCAGCCATTGCCGGCGACGATTCTGAATTTCTCGCGTGACTTGTTGAAACGTATGGCACGCGAGCACCAGACCCGCCGTCCCGGCCGACCGGAACTCGCAGCGCGGATCGCCAGTTATGAACTGGCCGCCCGCATGCAACTGACGGCGACCGACGCGATGGATCTCGCGGACGAGACCGCGGATACCCAGCGAGATTACGGCCTCGACCAGGCGGTAACGGAATCATATGGACGCCGGTGCCTGTTGGCCCGGCGGCTCGTGGAACGTGGTGTCCGGATCGTCCAGATCTACATGAACACCGGCAACGGGGATAATCCATGGGATCACCACGGCGACGTCGAGGGCAATCTAAGACGCTCCTGTATGCAAACAGACCAGCCAGTCGCAGCGTTAATCAAAGATCTCAAACAACGCTCTCTACTCGATTCCACACTACTCGTGTGGGGCGGTGAGTTCGGCCGCTTGCCACTTGCGCAAAAGGCGGGAAAACCGGGACGAGACCACGGCGCAAACGGGTTCTCCGTCTGGCTGGCCGGGGGCGGTATCAAGGGTGGTACCACGTATGGCGAAACCGACGACTTCGGTTATCACGCCGTCGACAATCGCGTCAGTGTGCACGACTTCCACGCCACCTTGTTGCACTGCCTGGGCCTCGACCACCGACGACTCGTCTTCAATCATCACGGCCTCGACGAACGGCTCAGCGGCGTGGAACCGGCCCGTGTAATACAAGAACTTCTGCTCTAACTTCCTTTCCTCCCGTGGTGTGCCACATCCCCTCTCTTGTCAGTGCCATTTCTTCAACGGATTGCTCCATGCATCGCCTGCCCACCTGCTCTTTCATCTTCTCCCTGCTGTGCGCCATGCCAGGTCTCCTCGCTGCCGAAGTAGAAATCCGCCGCGACGTCGAGTTCACCAAGGTTGCTGGCGAATCACTTCACTTGGACATGTGGCTGCAGCCAGGAATGTCGAATCCAGCCGTCATCTACGTCCATGGCGGCGGCTTCACCGGTGGTGACAAACAACAAATCGAAACCGGTTTCAAACCGATCTTCGAACTGTTACTTCCGGCCGGGTTCAGCGTCGTGAGTGTGAACTACCGCGTCGCCCCCAAACACCGTTTTCCCGCAGCACCGAAAGACGTTCAGACTGCCATTGTCTGGCTAAAGGACCAGTCAAAAACGTTGCGGATCGATCCGGACCGACTCGCTTTGATGGGTGACTCGGCGGGCGGCATGATCGTCTCGTACGCCGGTGCCCGGCCAACTGCCCAGAGCCGAGTGGCCGCTGTCGTCTCCTTTTTCGGTGAACATGACTTTGCACTGAGGGTCAGCGAAGACCCCTGCGCAGTGGACGGCCGTACCATCCCTCGACCCAAGGGAGGATGCATCTCAGGTGGGATGGCCGCGTTCCTCGGTTTTCGCGAACTGGAGACCCCCGCTCAGCAACGCATCCTGGATGACGCCAGCGTGGTCCATCACGTCTACCGTGGCATGCCTCGATACTTGTTACTACATGGTACCCGCGATTATGGTGTGCCGATCGAGCAGTCACATAGCATGCAACAAGCGATGCAACGTGTCGGCGCCGATTGTCAGCTCGTTCCCATTGTCGGAGGTGGACACGGCATCGGTGGCTGGACCGCACCACACCAAACGCACTACAAGCAACGCGTTGTCGATTGGCTGCTTCAGGCCCTTGGCAAAACGACCCCATAACCAGCAGGCCAAGGGCTATCGGGGAAACTGGAATTCACTAGAAACGGCACACTACGACCGCCCATAAAACCAATCGAGTGACAGGACCTTGATCCGGGTGGAATGACGGTTCAGCAAAGGGCCGACACCGCTTCCATAGTCGTAGGTGATCGCCGCTTCGTTCTGGGAAAATGCTACGGTTGCATAGCAGATGCGCAGGCAACCTGGCGCATGGGGATACTCAGTTGGGTCCGGTTGCCGGTACCCGTAGTTGGTCATCCGAATGACTCTGGGAACTCCTGTGGGAGCCGCAACCTGCGCTCGATTATCCAGCGATTCGAGATTACGAAAGTGCCCCCAGGTCTCACCCTGGTCTTTCGAAATCGCCGTCGAAAGTCGATGGCGATGCAGACCATTAAGAATCTCCTCAGCGGAAACCTGGTTCCAGACCAGCAGCAGATCCCCAGTCTGGGGAATGCGGATCAGCGTGCTGGGCGCATATGAACTGGCGAGGCCTGTTGGCACCGGATGTTTCCAGGAAATCCCTCCATCCTCTGAATAGGTCTTATAGATCTGCCCCAGTTCAGTGCGACCGAACATCAGCAGTTTCCCCCCTGGCAACTCTTCCAGCACAGTCTCTTCAAAATGGGTAATGCCGCGTTTGCCCTCGTCAAGCGAGATGAACAGCTCACTCAAACTCCGGTGCCAACTCTTCCCTTCGTCATCGCTGTAATAAACCCAACTGTAGGTCAAATTCTTGTTCGCACCTTCCGAATCCCCTCCCGTAGAGGGACTAATCCACTTCATCACCGGGACCACAATCCGTCCCGTTGACAAAACACGTGCCGCCTGGGTACGACAAACAGCAAACAAGGAATCGATAGCGGTCGCTGCAGACCAGGTCACACCACCATCGCCCGAGCGGCGAAACAGCACCGTCCCGTCACGCCCCGGACGCGCAGCTGGCGCGCCATAGACGATCGCCAGCGCACCGGACTTGAGTGTCAGCATCGTGAGATGCGCGTTATCACGTGCCAACGGAATCGTCTCGCCAGACGCTGTTTTCTGGGTAACCGGCTCACTCCACGTGCGGCCCCCGTCGCGTGAACGTTGGCGGACCAGACGATTGTTAATGCCATACCACGTCCAGTACTCGCCATTCGGAGCGTTCACGGTAGTGACTTCCTTGACACCACTTCCGGGAGGGAGCAGGTAGCCTTCGTAGAGCGGTGCGGACAATTCGTCAGCCGCCTGAGTGAGGCGTGTCACCCCGCCCAAACCGGCGGATACGATGCCTCCCGTCGTCGCCAGGAACTGCCGTCGTGTTGAATGCATCGCATCCTCATTTGCTGAAAACAGTGGTTGCCGGTAAAGACACCACCGACCTGCGGCGTGCGCTTTCGAATCTGCCTACCAACGCAACAGAGCCGCAACGCCCTGGACGTCGCCCAGATCTCCCGTAGCGAACTCTACACGGCTGCGTCCGGCGAAGGCGAGATCGAGGAATTCATTCGCCGCCGATTGCGAATAGGTTTCCTCGCCGCACTTGGGACAGGTCCCGGCAGCGCCTAGTCCTGCGTCTCCGCAACCTCCACAGCGATAAAAACCAACACCTTCCAGGTCGCCAACTAACAGCCAGCGGACACGCCTCTCGTGCAAGGCAGCCAGCGTGTCCTGCGGGCCAACAACCGCCTTTCCGCCCCGCGCGTGTTCGTTGACAATCGCGTTGTGCAACCATACCTCCTCGCGCTGCTCTTCTTCGGCAGCCGCCGCCAGGGTTTCGTGAAATACGTCGCGGGGATCCTTTTTCCCTTCCATTGGCATACGACAAACTACTTGCTTCTGCATCTCTGCATGCATGCGATTCTCTAACTCACGCAGCAACTGGCGATCACCCGCTAACGCAATCCGTCGGATCGATTCGTTTTCCATGAGCTCGCGCAGCTTGGTGATGATGTCGACGCAGTAGTGGTGAATCTCTTTGTCGCGGCGACGTTCATAGCGTTGCTGCGACCAGCCCCCTTTGCGGACGTGATTCTTGATGTCGCCCCGCAGACGGCCCTCTTCTTGAATGCTTCCCAGGGCAGCCAGGTAGATCGTAGCCCGGGTATGGTCGGCATAGACCACTGCATAGCTCTCCAAGTCGTCCAGCAAGCGGCCGGCAGGGAACAAGAATGGAGAATTGTCCAGATACGCCGCAGGCTCGACGGCAGCGGGAAGTTTCATCAACCAGACCTCTTCCGTCACCCATGAGATCACTGCCACCCACCCGACCGCGGAGGTCAACGGTGTTTCCTCTACAGCCGTCTTCCAGAGCTGACTGGATTGATCGAGATGCTGCTGTTCGTCCTCCGTCAGCCCTTCTTGCCCCAGGAGTGCATCCGGCAACTCGCTTAATTTGCACTTGGCTTTTTCCAGGGCGTCCCGATCGCCAGGAAAATAGAGTGTCAAAATACAACGGTCATCAGACTGGACCTTCGTAAGTTCAAGTACCTCATCTGGTGTCGAGTCGAGGATCTTTACCTTCGTCATTTTTCATTCGCTCCAGTGGCACCGCAAACACGGTTCGTCTGGCTAGTCGTCAAGATCGGCCGGTTCCAGGAACCCATCACCATTACGGTCAAGTTCCGCAAAATCAGCAGCCAGAAAGGAAGGTGCCTCATCACGATCGAGGCGACCATCACGGTTGCGGTCGTAGTTAGAAAACGCAAAATCTCGGGGAAGAAAACGAACGCGCGCGCGCAACACTCGTACCGCGGCAAATTTGCATCCCGCCTTCTTCAGGTCAATGGCCGCGCCCGTTTTCTCGACGATCACGGCCACTCCAATTCCTTTGTGTAATTCACCAGCTCCCCCTTGCTGGTCCTTCAACATTCGGCTGACCTGCCAATCGGCAGCTGGGGCATTAAAACGCAGATCGACTTCGGTTGTCGCCAACTCCGCGATTTGGCCCACATCACGCGTTAGATCAGTAAACCGAAAGATCACAATGCGGGTACGAAAATGACGGTGCCACTGGGCTGCAAACTCAGGGTCGACAATACCGGCAAGCCGTACCTGGAACGTGTAGCGACCAGGTCTCTGGTTGTAGATCTCCTGAGCCAGTAGCGCCGTCTGCCCCGGCTTGATCAAACCAGCGGCAACCTGCGTTCCCTGCCCAAATCCAATCTGGGCCACCTTTTTCTTCTGGGTTTCCGGCGTATCCAAAAGGACCATGCTGGCCACCGAAAACGTGTCCGGCCGCTCCACATCCCAGGCTGGCCGCGCCACCCAGTGATCCGCTAAACCCAAACGTCCTGCGAGAATCTGGCCATGGTCAAAATCGCCATTGGTAAGCGGGCCGCGATCAAAATCGGGTAAGCCAGCAATGCGACCACCAGCCTCTGTCCGCGCGCCAGTCACTGGACCTGATCCCAGCACCTCTGCAACGATTTCCCCGGTGCTGATCTGGAAAGGTCTACCCGCGACCTCGATGTGAGTGTGGGGATCGATCCCGAGCAAATGGAACAATGTCGCAGCAAGTTCTTCGGGCTGAATACGCCGATCCGTAGGGTAGGCGCCGTTGCGATCGCTGGCACCGACCACTTGCCCCGTGGCAATACCAGCACCTGCCAGCAAGCCGCTCATGACGGGCCCCCAATGATCACGACCACCATTCTGATTGATCTTCGGAGTGCGTCCGAAGTCTCCCAGTACCACCACGAGTGTTTCGTCGAGCAGACCGCGCGTCTCAAGATCGCTGATCAGCGTGGAAAACCCCAGGTCAAATGGAGGACAAAGGGTATCACGGCAGCGACCTGCGTTGTCGAAATGGGTATCCCAGACAGGGTTTCCGACCGACAAGTCCCCCGGTTCCCGCGGCCAATTCACTTGGACAAAACGAACACCGGTCTCGACCAGGCGGCGTGCCAGCAACAAACTCTGGCCGAAGTGGTTCCGCCCGTACAGATCGCGCAGACGGTCCTCTTCCTGACTCAAGTCAAACGCGGTCCGCGCCGGACCGGACATCAAGACCTCGAACGCCTGCTGAATGTGTCGCGCAAATGTTGCCACCAGCGGACTTTTCCCGCCGCCGCCGAAATGCCCGCTGAGATGGGAGAGCAGCTCGCGCCGCCGCGCCAAACGACCTGCCGAAAGTTCCTCTCCCAGACCAAGCGTGTCAATCTGATAACGAGGCCGAGAGGGATCACATTGAAACACCTGCGGATCCCATCCGCGTCCCATGAATCCACCATCCTGCCCGGCGAATAAATAACCCGGGTTGTTAAGGATTAGTTCGGGGATAATCACGGTAGAAAATGGAGAGTCCACACTGGGACGCAACTTGCCCACAATCGATGCAATCGACGGCCAATCAACGAGGCGGTCGGCAGCTCGATCGGTTTTCCCCAAAGGCAAGCCACCGCGAATCTTGTTCGTCCCGGTGTAGTAGTAATAGGCACTGCTGCCGTGGGTGTTATCATCGGTCGCGAAGGATCGGACGGTGCACAAACGGTCGGCAATACGAGCGGTGCGGGGGAGTAACTCAGAGAACTGAATACCTGGCACATTGGTATCAATCGGCTGGAACGGGCCACGCATCTCCGCTGCCGCTTCCGGCTTGGGATCAAAGGTCTCGTGCTGAGGATGGCCGCCAGACAGGAACACCAGAATACAGGACCTGGCCCGTCCAAAAGAGGGACCGTTTTGGGCAGGAATACGAGCTGCTACCGGCCCCACCAGACCGGTCGCCAACGCGGTACCGAGCGTACCCGCCCCGCCGGCGCGCAACCACCTGCGCCGTGTCAGCGGAGAAGCAGTCGGATCACAATTCGAGTTGTCAGGCATACCCTGATTCACTGGCAAGTATCGGTGCACGGGCCTGTGGCAAGCAGCGACCACAAATATCCGCATTCTTTGATGTGTTATTGTAGCCCCCCGGCAAGAAAACCCCCAGGGCGGCCATCCCCTGCAAACCCAGACTGGCCGCGGCGAATCACCCTTGCTAGAAAGAACGGCTAGTCTGTGTCCCAAACGTCACTTCAGAGAAAATCAAGCAACATGGCTCAAAAAACGCGTTTGACCGGTGGTGAAGCGGTCGTCCAAAGCCTGGTGTCTCACGGTGTGGATACCGTCTTCGGCATTCCCGGAGCGCACAATTTGAGCGTGTACGAAGCACTCCGGAGCGATGGGCGCATTCGACACATCCTCTGTCGCCACGAACAAGGTGCCGCATTCATGGCGGATGGATACGCACGTGCCAGTGGCAAAGTTGGCGTCTGCCTGAGCACTTCCGGCCCAGCATTTCTCAACGTCTCGACACCGCTGGGAACAGCCTATTGTGACTCCTCGCCCGTACTCTGTGTCGCCAGCCAGATTCCCTCTGAGGCGATTGGGAAAGAGAAAGGGTATATCCACGAATGCCGCGACCAGCTTGGCTGTGTCAGCCCGGTGACCCGTTGGTGTGCCCGCGCCAGCACAGTCGAGGAGATTCCAGACGTCATGCACGAGGCCTTTGCACAAATGCTTACCGGCAGGCCACGTCCTTCGGCTATTGAAATTCCCTGTGATGTCTTGGACGGATCTGCCGACACCTCCTTTCCGCAGGCATTTATTCCAGAGCGTCTGCAGCCCGATTCCGCTGCGATTACACGCGCCGCGGCCGCCTTGCGTGCAGCACAGCGCCCCGTCATTTGGGCTGGCAACGGTGTCATCAGCAGTAACGCGGTGACCGAACTTCGCCAACTGGCGGAACAACTGGGGGCGCCGGTCTTTTCCACGGTCCTGGGAAAAGGGGTCTTTCCAGAAGACCATCCCCTTTCGGCCGGCTCGGCACTCGTGCATCCACTGGCACAAAACTATCTGAAACGCTGTGACGCGCTGTTGGCCGTAGGCACGCGATTCACCCAGGAAGAAGCGTGTGACTGGAAACTAACCATCCCTGAAGTGCTGATCCACATTGAAGTCGATGCAGCAGAAATAGGCCGGAACCTGGCACCGACTATACCGGTCTTGAGTGATGCCCGGGAAGCGCTGCGAGCCTTGCACCACGAACTCGCATCCGACGCCAGTGATCCTGACCTGACACGATCCGCCGAAGTCAGCGAGCTCAGGGAGAATATCATCGCCGACTGCCGGTCGCTGGCACCGGACGGCATGCAACTGGTGGAATCACTGCAAGCCGGACTGCCACGTGAAGCAGTCATCGTCAACGACCTCTGTATCGGTGCTTACTGGTGTCGCCGGTTGCTTGACTGTTATGAACCACGCAACTACGTCTACCCCTGGGGCTTTTGCACTCTGGGGTTTGGGCTCCCCGCCGGCATCGGGGCCAAACTAGCTCGCCCGGATCGCCCGGTCGTGGTCCTCACTGGCGACGGCGGATTCTTGTTTAACTGTCAAGAGCTGGCAGCCGCGGTGCAATTCAACATTCCGCTGGTCGTGGTCATCTTCAATAACAATTCATACGGAGTTCTCAAGCCGCAGCAAACGGAACGCTATGGCCACGCCCACGAGGTCGATCTGGTGAACCCGGACTTTGTCGCACTGGCGCAGTCCTTTGGCGCGACAGGCAGCCGAGTCACATCCTGGAACGAGCTGACCACAGTACTGGGGCAAGCAATCCAGTCGGAACACCCCACTGTAATCGATGTACCGTTGCACGTTCCATTACCGATCATGGAACCCGGACCGCGAGCGTTGTTTGAGTCCCAACACGGCGCGCCTGCCTGACACCAGGCGGCCGTCACACCGACAGGCGATTACGGTGCGTGTTTGGCTGGACGCAGCGGAACGCGTGCCAGCCAGAGATCCGCCGAATCCTTGGCGCGAAATTCCCCACCGTATTCGTGGCCTGAACGGTGATAAACAACCAGCATGGCGTCGCCGTCTCGCACTGCCGTAGCGTAAGAACTGTCGTGATTCCCCTCCAATGGCCCCAGCATGCAATACGGGTTCAAGCGGCCCTTGTCATAGGTGTAGACCATCGTCGCTTGATCAATGGGACGGCCAGCAACCTCTGCCCGTGTAGCGACAGCCTCTGCCGCTGGCGTATAGCGAAGCAGGCGTGAAATCAAATAGGTCACACCGTCAAATGTGTATACGGACTGGCCAGACAAATGCACTCCCGCAGGGCGCTGACTCCATTGCTGATAAGGAGGTAATGATTCAAGAATAAACCCGCCCACGGTCACTTGCGAACGAAGAAACGCCGTCACGCGTCCCTGCGCAGCAAAAGAGAGCGAAGTTTCGCTCTCGCCTTGTCCCGCCCGAATTGTGGAGATCTGCTCCCACGTAATTCCGTCCCGCGAGTTCACGAGATGCGCAAGCCGATGCGCCGCTGCGCCCGGACGATGTGCGCCGGCATACAAACGCCCCGCGTGTACGACTGGCTTCCAGAGAATAAACCCTGGTCGGTATACCGGCTGTGGTTCACTCCAATGGTGGCCATCATCGGTAAATGTCACGGAAACATGAAACCCTCCTTGATCGAGGCTGTTGATGTACAGAAATAGACGCTCTTTGGTCACCAGTAACTGGGCATCGCGATCATCCCCGGCCACATCCCAGGACCCTGTCTGGGCCCACCTCTTGGTGTCTTGAGAATGCAAAACAACCAGGTCGCCATCACGGGCCACGTGTCCGGTTCCTTTCCGAAAAGCTAACCAATACCTGCCACGCCAGTGGGCCAGTGACGCAAAGGCGTTGTGTCGGCCGTCAGCTACAATCGTTCGATTTTCCAGCGGCCTGACCGAAGGCTCCAACGCCTGTTGGGCCGTGCCCCTCGCTGCCAGAGACAACAGAACACCAACAACAAACGCGCAAACGCCAGCAATCCGCATCGGTCTCTCCCAAATAAATGAGGCTCTCTACATCCTGGTTGCACCGCGGTCCGGTTCAGGTAGGTTGAACAGCCGGTACCATACAGGCCTGGCCATCCTACCAGGACCGCCTGACGGCAGCGACTGCGCCAACTGGACACGGCCACTACGTCCCCGTCGCAACCTACGACTCACGACTATTTTCCTGGAGTACTTTGCTATGACTCACCCACGCTATCCGCAGAGATTCTCCTGGCGGTGCCCGCTGAGCTGCCTCATCGTACTTCTAACTTGCCATTCACTCACTGCCGACGACCAGATCTTGACAGTACCTCCCGGGCAACGGCAACTGTTCCTGGATGACCATGGGATCGCAACAATCGAAGGCCTGCAGCGCAAACTCCACCAGCCACGGAAAGTTGGCGCGGTGATTCGCAGCCCCAACCCCAAAGATACACTGCAGACGCGGACAGCACCGGTCTGGGACCCGCAGCAAAAACGGTACAAATTCTGGATACTGGGGTCTGAGCAGCAATTCTGGCAGAGTCCGGACGGTCTCAACTGGCAACCAGGTCCAAAGCTCAATCTGCCCGTCCGCATGGCCGTCTACGACCCCCACGATCCGGACCCGGCGCGGCGATTTAAGGCGGCCCTGCTGAATCGCGGATTTGCGATCTCACCAGACGGAATCACCTGGACCCAGCTCGAAACGCCTGCCATCCAAAGTTCTGACGAAGGTAATTTCAGTTACGATCCACAGCACGGACTCTTCATTCACACCGTGAAACGCAGTGGTCCCTACGGCCGGTCCGTGGCCGTCGCCACGAGTCGTGACTTCACCAACTGGAAGGACTACGGTGTCGTCTTTCACGCCGACGACCTCGACCAGACAATCGGCCGACGAAGGATCGTCGAACGGCTGGCAAACCCCACACTCAAACAAACGGAATACAACACACCGGAACACTACAGTGTACAAATCTACAACATGGGATTGTTCCACTACGAAGGTCTGTACATCGGGTTGCCTTCGATGTACCACCACACTGGCAAAGTCCCCACCGATTGGCCCGGATTCGACAAACTGAACCTCTCTCCCTACATCCTTGGGCTGGTACGCAAATATGGTGACTACACAGGTTTCTACAACATCCAGATGGCGTGCAGCCGCGACTTGAAGAACTGGCAGCGGGTCGGGCAGCGGGAGCCTTTCCTGTCCGCTTCGCCGTTGGGTGCCGGTGCCTACGACATCCAAACGATCATCGGCCCCTCCGCACCGGTGGTTCACAATGACGAGCTCTTCTTTTATTACACCGGCATCAAACAATACGCATTCGTAGGATCCGGGAATGACCCGAGTTACGAAGATTATGTCCCTGACGCTGGGGCCATTTGTCTGGCCATATTGCGCCGCGATGGGTTTCTTTCTCTCGATGCGGGCGAAACACCGGGGAAACTGACAACCCGCCCATGTGTGCTTCCGGGCGGCCGTTTGCGCGTCAACGTCGCAGTGCGCAAACACGGACACCTGCAGATCGAAGCGTTGAACTCCAATGGAGACGTCCTCGCTGTTTCCGTACCAATCACACGTGACGAGCGACGTGCGGAAGTCGCCTGGAAACGTGGCAACATCATCGATTTGAAAGGCCAGCTGGTCCACTTGCGTTTCACACTGTGTCGCAGTGGCCTGTACTCGTACTGGTACGACACTCCCTGAACAGCTTGCCAGATCACCCAATCAACCGGCACCGCAAGCAGCAAGTCAAGCCTGCCAGTCGACTGCCCTGCCGTCCCTGGAAACCGGCGGGTCTTACGGGCGCCGTGGCAGCGGTATGCGCTGATGAAAACCGACATCAACCGCTCCCCTGTCGGGTAGATTGTCGCGCCGTGTCGTCCGTTCATCTAGTCCTGCGAATGCCGCCAATTCGGAACCCGCGTCGATGCAAGGACTGGCCACGGATTGCCCCACCCTGCCACGGGTCAGGTAACAGGGGCCGTATGGCCCCCTGATGAAAAGTGGATCGTCGGCAAAATTGCCACCCTGGTCCTCCAGCGCTTCCGGAACTCCGCCTTGAATACAGCAATGGCTGAGCATCCCCCCTGAATCCACAACACGAAACGCGTCTGCATTTCCCCAGATGATTGAATTCACCATCTGGGGAGCCGCTCCCTGTCGCAGGTCAACTCCCGCAGTCCGTGCTCCCGTCACGGTACAATTGACAATGCGTACTCGACCCGCACCGCCGCGAATGCGCAGCGCCTGTGGCAAGCCCTTTTCACCCTGCGCCAAGACAAGCACATTCTGCAACGTAAAATCTCCCCCGGTCGCATTCAGATCAAGGTGGCTGACCTGTGTGTTGCCGATACGAACACGGGTCTCCTCTAAAGGGCGTGGCCCACCCGGTTCCGGTCGATTCTTGGCTCCGTAATCCCAGCCGAAATGGAGAGCACCGAATCGTCCACCTTCAATTTCAACCCGCTCGAGGGGTCCGTAGAAAAGAACAGGCGCGTCACAGAAGACATCGTAAAGGCGCACATCGACCAGCCGATTTTGAGGAAACTGATCGCGTGGGGCGCTGTGACTATAAATCCCATATTTACCCCCAACTGCCGTGATCTGCACTCGTCGAAGCTGAATATCCCGAGACACGTCAACCGGCCCGGCCGCCCAGTGATTGCGAATCCCAAACGCATTACCTTGCGGAACATCGCTCACCGAACAGTCCTCAACACGGATATGTCGCACGCCATCTTCGATTTCCCAGGCGTTGCCTGTCGAGTTGGGCGCATGTCGCGCGTGACAACGCAAGAACGTGATGTGTGTTGTTATCGCACCCGATCCTTTATCCGCATCGCCACTAGCATCGAAAGCATCTTCGGTCCAGTCTTCAATCACGCAATCGCGAGCTTCGCAGTGACTCGATCCGGCACCAAAATCCAACCCCACGAACGCCCGGACAATTTTTACGTCACGGACCAGTAGCCGGCTGGCGTATTCCGCGACTACCGCGCGGGGGTTGTAATAATCAGCCTGCTGGTAGATGTTCGCATCGATCGCAAGGCCCAGCAGTTGTACATTCCGCACAGGTTCCTGCGGTGTGCCGGCGATGTGAATGACGTGCACCTGGCTCGCAGTCGTCCGCTGCTGACGGGTACCGTTGGCAGCGCCATCCGCCAACTTGATTGTCGCCCCAGTACCCGACAAAACCGTACCGCTGCCGCGAACCTGTATCGTTCCGCGCACGAGGTAGGGTTTCTCGCTGGCAGGAAAAAAGACAACTCCCCCCCCTGCCGCCTGGACTTGATTCAACGCCTGCTGGATCGCTGGCAGGGAATCTGTCACACCATCGGCAACCGCACCACAGTCCGTTACATCCACCCGCGTTGGCAAAGACGGTGGTACTGCGTTCGCTGCCATGCAAGACCAGGGGAATAGTCGCGTCGTGCTGAGCACCAGACCACAGATCAGGATCGCGTGTCTTCCCATCAGCTTTTCTCCGCATTGGCCAGAGTTTAGATGCAGTCACCCCAAGAGGATGGCGTCTTGTCTCGCTGTAGAGGGTAGCCGAAACCGATTGCGACAGTTACCCTGTGGATCAGGGAACGACGTCTACCAGACTATGCAATCTGGACAGGACTTGAAACCGTTGCGTCCTTTGCGGAGAAGTTGCCGATGATCGCAGCACGCTCTTGGACCCATCGCATTCCCCTCGTGGTATGGGGCTGGCATCTGCTCACGTGCCTGGTTACGGCGCATGCCCATCCACCAGAATCTCTCGGCATCGGGCAAGTCGCGCCAGATATCACCGGCGTTGACGTGGACGGAAACGCGTTCAAACTAAGCGACTACCGCGGCAAAATCGTGGTACTCGACTTCTGGGGTGACTGGTGACCTCCGTGTCGGGCTATGTACCCGCACGAGCGGTCGCTCGTCAAACGGCTAGCGAATCAGCCATTCGCACTCATCGGCGTAAACAGTGACCCCAAAGACAAAGTCATCGCGGCGCGCCAGCGCGAGCGCATTACCTGGCGTTCGTTCTGGGATGGTGGTAATACCAGCGGCCCGATTGCCAGTGCGTGGAATGTCACTGCGTGGCCGGTGATCTATATCCTCGATGACCAGGGTGTTATTCGTTACAAGGGCCTGCGTGGCCCCGCGATGGACGAAGCGGTCGACCGGCTGCTGGCCAGTTCGCTAACGACACTACGGGAGCACCTCAACCACTCCGACCCGGGGTTGCGCGGACTGGCAATCTTCCGGTTGGCCAAACACCACCCCGACCAGGCCCGCCAGGTCGTGACACGGTTTTTCACAGATGCTGATTCACAGGTTCAGTCGCGCACCGCGGTCGCCTCTGGCCTCCTGGGAAACCGTTCTCCGGCATTGCTTCCAGCGGTCCGCGCCGCACGTCTTGATCCAGTCGCTGAGGTACGTACGGCCAGCTGGCAATTACTCACCCAGTTCCACGATACCGAATCGGGGCCACTCGCGCTGGCAGCGCTGCGTGACGACGCTCAGATGGTGCGACAAGCAGCCTTGGCAGCGATCGGCACATTGCGGCCTGCCAATGCGGAACCGGCGCTGCTGCGCATCTCCCAGCAAGGCAACCCTGCATTAACCCGCGCAGCGTTATTGGCACTAGCCGATCTGGGTTCTGACCTGGCCAAAACACGGCTACTGGAATTTGCCGGCAACCCCGCGCACCCTGATCGAGTGGGGGTCGCTCTGGCACTCCATCGCATCGCGCCTGCAACCAGCCTGCACCGTTTCAAAACGTTGCTGGATGATAAGAATGCAAGCCTGCGTGAACAGGCCACACGCGCCCTCGCAGAACTCAATGGCGTGGAAACGCTCGAACTCTATTTCAGCGTTCTTGAGGATCCGGCACCACAGGTACGTCAAATCGCGCTGAAAGCGCTGGCTGCGATGGATACACCGCAGACCCAACAAAGGCTGCAGCAATACGTAACTAGCCAGGTCAATACCCTGCTGAAGGTCTTCCAGGGTACCAATTCCCAGGCCATGCGTCAGGCCAGCCGCGAAGCCGCGGGATTAGGACTCGGTGCCGCGCCTCTCCTGTTGGCAAAACTCCCACAGGCGTCACCTGTCGGTCGGTTCTACCTGTCCCAATCCATCGGTGCTTCCCAGCACCCTGACGTGTTGAACGGAACCTTGAAGCAGTTACACAGGCCGCTGCGCGACCGCGGTTTGCGGCAAATTTATGAGCGTATTCTCTTCGGCTATCGCGGGCAACTGCGTCCCCACGTAGAAGACTTTCTGGACGATCCACTCGCCGAAGTCCGGGAAAGCGGAGTCCGCCTGCTCTCCAGTCTCCGCTACAAAGATCAACCGGCAGCCGATCTATTGGCCGCGGCGTTACAAGACACAGTCCAATCAGTTCGGCTTGAAGCCGCCGTTGGATTGGCCGTCAAACAGGATGAAGCCGCACGGCAAGTTCTCGAAACAACATTGCGGCAAGGGCCGGAAGACCTGCGTTTCCCGGCCTTCCTGGGAATCCTGCACTATCCCCCAGACGTCGCGCTCCCAGTCATCGGTGACATCCTCGATACGATTCAACCAGTGCATCTGGGCAACATCTGTTTCCGCTTGTCGCAACTCAAAGAGCGGCAGGCCACGCAACTGATCGTTAAGGCGATTCAGCGTATGGATCCACGGTCCAAATCGCGGGGCATCTCTTACCTGCAACGGCAGAACACACAAGCCGCGGCGCACGCGCTCGGTGTGCTGCACAAGCATAAAGAGCCAACGGTCCGACGCGCTGCACAAGATGCACTGCGTCGAATGAAACACCCCGAAGCCAAGAAAATTCTCCAGCAACTTGGCGTTCCATCGGCGCCAACACCACCCGAACGGGACAACAATCCTTTCCTGGGTGCGGACGGCGGCTTCACTACCCCGGCGCTGTACTAATACCATCCCAGGCGAATGGGCCAGCGATCGCTCGCTGGTCACCGCCAATCAAACTGCCTCTGCGCCTGGCCTGCCCTCGGCAACAACAAATGACTTCCGGGTAATCAATGGTGCGCCACGCCGCGTGACAAACGGTACGACTTGATAGTCGGCACGCCAGGTATCGGGGGTCACTGTACAACTGACATACCCACGTTCCGCGTTGTGAAAACGGACAAATGCATTTTCGGCAAGCATGGTATCCGTGTAGGCCGCCTTGACCATCCCATCACCAGCGGAGCTGATCGACGTCCCCACAAATTCGGTGGCGATAGTCGCCAATTCCGGACGGTCAAAATCAACCTTCAAATCATTGACGTAATTGGTGTGGATGTCCCCCGTAAGAACGACCGGATTGGGAATCTGACGGTCTTCCAAAAACTGCAACAGGCGTTTGCGTGGCACATCGTAGCCGGACCACTGGTCCATACTATAGTGCCCCCCCTCACCGGGAAGCCGATCGACTCGAGCCATCATGACTTGCTGCGCCAGCACATTCCACTGCGTTTCCGACCGCAGCAACCCTGCAGTCAACCAACTCTCTTGCCGGGCGCCAAGCATGGTTGCCTGGGGATCGAGAACCCTGCCCTCCAGCGGTTTCTTGCCATCACCATTAGGTTGATCCGACCGGTATTGGCGCGTGTCCAGCACAAAAAATGTGGCCAACCTACCAAACGGCACCGCACGATAGATTTGCATCGCAGGACCGCGAGGCACCGTCGAACGACGCAGTGGCATATGTTCGTAGTAAGCCTGATAGGCATTGGCCCGCCGCGCCAAGAAAGCGACTTCGTCGATGCCAGTCTGTTCCGACACCTCTGACGCGTAGTTGTTGTCGAACTCGTGGTCATCCCAGGTCACCAGCCATGGACAAGACGCGTGTGCCGTTTGCAGATCGCCGTCCGATTTATACTGCGCATGTCGGTTACGGTAGTCCTCCAGTGATGTGATCTCCAGACCAGTGTGCTCGCGAATCAAGTTCGCGCGGCCAGCCCCCTCGTAGATATAGTCACCCAGGTGAATAATCAAATCCAGGTTTTCGGCCGCCATATGCTGATAGGCGGTATAGTACCCGGTCTCGAAATGCTGGCACGAGGCAAACGCAAATCGCAACGCCTGGGGCGTTGCCTCGACAGCCGGTAAAGTCCGGGTGCGACCGACTGGACTCTCTTCGCTACCGGCACGAAAACGATACCAATACCACCGATCTGGATCGAGTCCCGCCACTTCGACATGAACCGAATGGGCAAGTTGCGGTGCCGCAACGGTGGTTCCCTCCTGCACGATCTGCTGAAAACCCTCGTCACGAGCGACTTGCCAGCCCACTTCCACCCGCGCAGGCGGCATGCCACCACCAATCAACGGCTGCGGGGCAAGCCGAGTCCACAACACCACCCCATCCGGCGTCGGATCACCAGAAGCCACGCCGAGTTGAAATGGATTCTCGGCAAACCGTACACGACGACGCACCACACCGTCCACCTGCCCCGCCTGCCACGGCGGCAGCACCAACGTGGCCGCACCTGCCAGCCAGGCGCGACGAGAAATGGTCTGTGTTCCAAAATCCCAGCAACGTGGGCGCATGGCGGTGGCTCCCTGATGGTATCGAGAATTCGTATTGTGACTCACCTCTACGAGGTGATCTCAGAGAATGAGGAGGCGGCCAGGACATCACATCCCAAATGAGCATTTCGCCTGCCGGTAGTATAGCGCCGCCGACCTTCAGCACCAACGGTTCCGCTCAACTTTCAGGACTTTGTAGCTGGACTTTCACCGAGACGTAGCTGGACTTTCACCGGGACACTGTCCTGTCCACACCCTCAGGGCGACTCTTCCGTAGCCGGCAGTGCCGCTGCGGAAACGGGAATCGTACGATCGTTATTTTGTGTGCTGATTTCCAGCTCCTCCACGCCAGCATCGACGCGCACCTGCAACTCTACAGCACCGGAAAACTGCGAAGACCATTGGAATTCAATCGTCCGCTGTTGGCTGGTCAAATCCTGCGGGGCAGGCAGGCCACCGATGTTTCGCTCCAGAACGGTGTGCGCCGCACCCGTCTCCAGCGAACGCTCCAGGACTGTGATCCTTGCGTCGTGTACCGCTGCAGCACCAATGTTGTGGACCGTCACTGCTGCCTTGCCTGGACGCCCTTCGCCGGGAATCTGCAAAAGATGCAAATCGTCGCCACCGATGGCCAGATCAGGACGCAATTGCGGCGCCGCTGCAAAGGTCTCGTGCTGCGTAATCCGTATCTGGCAAAGCGTCCGGCCGGGCAGCGTAAAGGCGACCCCTCCCATCCGCTCGCGGTGGTCAAAGAGCACTGTCTGGCGAACCACATCGTCCACAGTACCGTCACCATCGCGATCCTCCTTGCGCTCCAGTCGATAACGCCCCGGCTGTAACTGCCAGAATTGAACGAAAGGCTGTTCCTTATCTCTACCGGTGTAGACCCAGGCAACCAGGGACCGCTGGTCACGAGCCCCCACCAGAGCGGAAAAATCGGGTGAGACTTTGCGCCACGTGACCGCAAACGAGGGCGCCTGTGTGATCGCAACCGGACCACCACTCATGGGTCCCACCAAGGAAAACGGCAACAGATTGATCCGATCAGTACCGCGCACCTCAGTGGTTAACATGGGCAAATTAAACCGCATCGCAGCCAAAGGGCCGGCATGAACCCTGCCCAACTGCTGCACGTCGCCGGTAAGCTGAAAACGCCCATACCCCCCGCCGGCGGCAATCAAATCATCGTAGTCGGAACGGCCCGTATAACTGCGATACCAGCGGGCCAGCCACAAGTGGTTTTTTAACTGCATCCCCGCCCAATCGAGCGAGCCAGGGGCAGGATTCTCGATTTGCTTCCCCTGGTAACTGCGCAGGATGTCTAACTGGGCATGTACGCCACGCAACAGGGTTACGTCGCCAGTCAACTGGTAGGCCAACAGAATTTTCGCCCACACCATGTCGAGATCCTGCGGCTTCCAGCTGTAGAGCTCTCCCAAACCCGGATCCCACCAGGTCTTGTTCCCGTTGAGTCGTTCGTCACCGAAGTGAATCGCCGCCGGGAAGATCCCCGCCGGCTTTCCATCAGCCTCGCGAAGCGCCGCTTCACTCCAGGTCCGAGACCAATCGACCAGCAATTTCACAGCGCGTGGATGTCTGGAATACCAGGCGAGCATCGCCACCGGGCGCATCGCGCGGCCACTATACAACACATCAAACGCCTGATTGTCCCCGGCACTGACCTCGGTCGCACTGAGCACCATTGACCGAAACTGCCGACGCCCTGACCGATTGGTTCCAAAGTGGACTTCATCGATGGTCTTGACTGTCTGCATACAGCGTTCCACCGGTTCGGGATTGCCGTAATCCAGCGCCACTAGAACCGAGGTATCAGCGGACATTTCACTGGAATGTTCAATATCCTTCAGTTCCCGATCGAACCCGTTAACCACCATCCCCTGATCCCACACCCCATCGGCCAGCCGGTGCATCCCATCGACCACCGACCGATCGCCAGTTAACAACGCCGACTGGCTAAACCGTCGCAGCGATTCCACGTCGTCTTCCCAGCCACCACCTAACTGACCGTCCGCTTCCTGCCGCACTTCAAACCACCACCGCACCACATGGTCGACACGCGCCCGCAACTCACTTTGATTGAGCGCCCACTCCGGTGCACCGGGATGCGACGGGGGACGCATCCCAGCACCCCAGGGAACACGACCACCAGTGTAAATCTTGACGATCGCGCTTTCGGGGAAACGCTGCTGCTGACCGCTGATGATCTCGTCAAACCCTTGCTTGGACATGGGACGCTGGGACGCCCCCATTTGCTTCCACCACCAGTAGTACGCGCGCATCGGTTCCAGCATGGATCGTGGATACAACAGACTTTCCGGGGGAACTGTCAGCGAAGCCCAGTCATGCGTTTTGGCGTCCCGCAATAATCGACCCAGTACTGCCGCCGCGCGCTGGTCTTCTTCGTCACCACGTCCCCGCACGTCGGCCAGCGCTTGCTCCAGGTCAGCGACTAGAACGGCAAAGGCCTCAGCATAGTCGGGCTGATTCTCGAAAAATGCCGCCAGCTGCCAATAGGTAAGCAAATAGGTTCGCGGAGCCGCCCCTTTGAGCGCCGCGATCCGATCGCGACCCTGCTGCAAATTTCCATCGCGCACCATGTCGCGTGCTGGCAACAACTGGGGAGCGGGAACCCAGCTGTGACCGGCCAGATTCGGCGCCCAGGGCAAGACCACCGCATCGAGCGTCTGAAAAACATCCAACTCATTGAGTAACTTTCGAGCCTGCCTATCCTGGTCATCACTTGCGATTGCCTGTTCCAGCCATTTCTTCGAGACCTGCAGCGCCGGACCGGGATTGTCATTCGCCAGGTGGCCGGCGACGGCCAAACCGAGCGTGCCACGCAAGCGTGGGCTGGCGTCCGAAAACTGGGAAATTGACTGCAACGCCTCAGCGAATTGCTCTGCATTGATCAACTGCAAGATGGCTGAGGTGGCAGCCGGCGGCTTCTCTGGGCCTCGTAGTTGCCCGCTTTCCCACCGGAACGCCCGCGGCTGCGCCGCAGTGGCAATGGCCGGCAGAAACAGCAAGATGGCGAACCAAATGTTCGACCGGCAGTCACTTCGGTTTAATAACATGCCCCTTCCCTTTCACCTGAAACAGGCGTTATTGGTCCTCGACGCGCGTGAACATCAGCAAACGAAAGTCCATCACCTGTGAACCGGGTATCGCGGTTGCGCGCAACTTCAGCGGAGCGCGTCCTTGCTGCAGAATGATGGTACCCAACCGCAACGCCCGAAACTCCTTCACGTAAGACTCCGTCCGTTTCACTCGGTCATGTTCCGCACCTCTGAGCTGCGGATCGTGGGCGGCTGCGACACGGCCAGTCAGCAGGCTTTCACCATGCCGCAACTCAATCGAGGAACCGACGTCTCCTTCAGGACAGCTGTAATAGACGTCGACGTGGTAAGTGCCTGCCTGCCGAACCTCGACATCCCAGCGAATACGATCGTCGGTCGTAGTCCAGTTGGTAAAGTACGAACAATTCGGAAACCGATTGGAACGGCGTATCCCGCCCTCGGTCACCGCATCGCGTGCCGGCAACTGGGTGTACCGATAAACCGGATCACCCAGTGGAAACGGTCGATCTCGGTCTTCCAATCCGGGTAGCAGTTCCTGCTTCCATTCCGCAACCGCAAGACGCAATCGTGCTGCCACATCCGGCTGCGAGGTGGAAACATCGCGACGCTGCCCCGGATCACGCAGCATGTCGTAAAGACGTCCGCGATGATCCAGTCGGTAACGCTGGGTGCGCACACTGACTCGACCGCGCCAATGGGAAAACAACTGGCGTTCCTGCCAGTCGGGATCATCCGCGGTCAACAGCGGTTTCAAGCTGATACCATCCAGTGGTTTCTCGCTCGCAAGGGGAATACCCGCCAAGTCAGCCAGCGTCGGTAACAGATCCGTCACCGACGCAATTTGCGGGACCTCACGCTCGGCCGAGATATGTCCTGGCCAGCGAATGAACAAAGGTGAACGCACTCCCCCTTCATCGGTTGAGCCCTTGCGACCGCGCATGCCGCCGTTGTAACGGAACCCGTTCGGTCCGTTATCGGAAAAATAGACCACGATCGTATCGTCTGCCAGCTGCAGCGTATCGAGCCGGTCCAGCAGCCGCCCCACATTCCAGTCAATATTCTCACACATGGCGAGTGCGGCGCGGACGTGGGCAACGTTCTCCCGCTGGGGTTCGCGATGCCGTGATGCCAGCGTTTTCTCGCGGAACTTGTCCCACCAGCGGTCGGGAACCTGCATGGGAGAGTGTGGCGTGTTGTAAGGCAGATAGACAAAGAACGGGCGGTTGCGGTTGTCTTCCATGAAGCGGATGGCGTGGTTGGTAAAATCATCGATGATGAATCCCTCCCCCCGCACCAGCTGACCATTCCGTTCCAGCAGAGGGTCAAAATAATTACCCCAGTGGCCGGAACAAAATCCGTAGTATTCGTCAAATCCGCGTCCATTAGGGTGATAGGGATACTGCATCCCGCTGTGCCACTTGCCAAAAGCCGCGGTCGCGTATCCCGCAGCGCGAAAGGTATCCGCGATGGTCCGCTCAGCAAGGTCCATACGTTCACCACCAGCCGAGGTGCTGTACACACCGCTGCGTGGATGGTAGCGCCCCGTCATGAACTCAGCCCGGGTAGGCGAACAGACAGGGCAAACAAAAAAGCGATCGAACCGAGCACCTTGCAGTGCCAATTGGTCGAGACGCGGTGTCGCTAGATTACGGTTGCCGTGCAGACTCAGGTCGCCCCATCCCTGGTCATCCGCCAAAATGACAACGACGTTCGGGTGCTGCGCCGCCCCAAGGACTGTCGGAACCATCACACAGAGTAACGTCGCTGACAACAAGGGCCAATTCAATGAACCTCGGACCGCCAGTCTCATTTCCCTGTTCCCCGCACCCTGAAAGCTCTCCTCCGTCACAGCGGTTTTCTGCCGCCCAGCATCAGCCGCCCCTAACATACCAGATCCCGGCCACGGCACGCCCCGCCAGGGCTGTGCGGCAGCATACCGGGAGGCCACTCTGTGCGGCAAGTCACCGCGCCGCATATGCTCAACTCGAGATGCCCGTAATACGCCACGTAGACCGAGTTGGGAATCTTCTGGCGTGCCTGACCTCCGACACCATCGCGGCCCCACCGGAAGACCAGGCATTATTCGCCGAGACGGAAGTGCCTGGTCTGCAATCAGCCACCACTGACCTGTCCTGGCTGTTGACGCGCGGCTCAAGGCTGGCGGCCCCACCGAGACGGGCGACCACGCAAAGGCCCCCTGAAGATCCCTGGGTCCGTGGCACCAGCGTCGGACCTGGCACCCCCGACGTCACGACGGAGGATCAAGGTAGTTCACCCGTGCATCAGCCAGTTGCTGCGGCAAGACCCCCGGTGAAGAGAGCAGGAACGTCGCCTCCGGCAACGCCGCCATCGCCCGGCAGACACCGTCAATCCCTGAGCGATCCAAATCTGCAAAGGGTTCATCCAGTAGCAACAACCGCGCGCCGGTGATGAAGGTCCGAGCCAAAGCGACACGTCGACGCTCTCCTCCGGAAAGGCGCCCGGACTGCCGGTCCGCCAGATGGGATACCCCAAGTCGCTCCAGCCACTGATGTGCCTCGGTCAGTTGTTGCCGACGCGGCAGCTTGCGTGCCACCGCTCCCAGCATCACGTTGGCCAGTACCGACCCACGAAACAGGTAGGGCAGCTGGTGCAGATAAACGCGTTCGCGCATCGTTGCAGAGACGGCAACGTCCCCCTGAAATGCACGCTCCAGACCGCTCAACACGCGCAACAAGGTCGTCTTGCCACTGCCATTGGCCCCTACCAGGGCAACGCATTCTGCATGCCCAACCGTCAAACGGGGCACCCGACAAATGGTGTTGCCTCCGCGGTCGACTTGAAGGTTTCGAATCTCCAGCACTGCCTTACCCCTGCCACTTGTTCGGTTGGCTCATTCTACTTATCCCTCTTTTTTCCCACGGTTACACCAGGCGTGCAGGACTGTTACCAGTAAGGCCACCAGAAAGAGGATTGTACTCATCGCCACGCCGCGATCGAATTCCCCCCGAGCGGTCTCCACGGCCGTCGCGGTGGTCAGCGTCCGCGTGCGGTACTTGACGTTGCCGCCGACCATCATGGCAATCCCCAGTTCCGTCAGGCAGCGGGCAAACGCCGTCAGCAGGGCCAGAGCAATGCCTGCCCGCGCCTCGGAAATCAGCTCCCAGCAGCGCCGCCAGGGCCCTGCGCCTAACGTCCAGACGGTTTCCGCCGCCCGCGGGTCCAGACCGCCCACGGCGCGGTGCGTCCAAGTCACAATAATAGGCAACGCCAGCACGCATTCCCCAGCCAGAATCCCCCATTGCGTATAGAGCAAATCCAAGCTACCCAGCGGACCACGGCGAGAAAACAGCGCGTAACACACCAAACCAATCAGGACGGTCGGAATACTCATCCCGGCGCGAAACAAAACCACACAAAGTGACCGGCCGATAAACTGGCTCTGCGAGAGCAGCAAACCGAGCGGAACCCCTGCGCAGGCGGCCAACGCGACGGCCAGTCCCGAAATCCACAAGCTTCTCCAGGCCGCGTGAAGGACCAGCGGATCGAGCTCGAGCAGCAACTGCAGTGCGCCGGTCAGACCGTTCCAAAGAAGCTCCATCGAAGATCTGCCCTACGGTGCGGCAACCAACCGCGTGGGAGTGAACAAGGCGCGCCCGGCAATTCGATAGTCGGCGATTTGGCGCTGTGTTGGCTGGGAAATCAGAAAATCAACGAACGTACTGGCCAGTGCCGCGTTCTGTTTATCGCGCCTGGCCGGATTGACGACGAGTGCCGCATAGGGATTGCGCAGACTCTTCACCTCTTCCACCAGCGGCACCAGGTCAACTTTCTCCTGTAACTTCAGATAGGTGCCCATATCGACTAGTGTGTACCCCTGTTTCTCGTCCGCCATCAGCAGCGTGGGGCCCATTCCCTGACCGGCTTCGTAATAGCCTGCCCACTTAACACGACCACCAGCCTGCCCCCAGATCTGCAACTCACGCTGATGGGTCCCACTCTGATCGCCACGGGAAAAAAAACGGTGCTTACCCATGGCAATGCGGGTTAGCGCTGCGGCAGGTTCAAGTGATCGGATCTGTGCCGGGTCGCTTGCAGGCCCAATCAAGAGGAAGCTGTTGTACATGAACTCTTCGTGACGTGTTCCGTGTTGCGCTTTCATGAAGGCTTGCTCCGCGGCCCGGGCATGGACCATCAAAACGTCGACGTCCCCCGCTTCGCCAAGCCGCAGCGCGGCCCCTGTCCCGACCGCAATCACATCGACGCGACAGCCCTGCTGGGCTTCAAAACCTGGCAAGAGGACATCGAGCAGACCGGAATCACGGGTGCTGGTCGTGGTCGCCAATCGGAGTACTGGAGTTGCGGTCGGCTCGGCGGATGCAGTAACCGTCGATGGGTCGTTTTCCGCGACACACCCCGGCAATGCCAGAATTGCCAAGCCGCTGAGTGCCGCGCCGGTCAGCCACCGCACACGGCCCCACCGTGGCCACACCAACGAACCTATCATCACGCCTTTCCTCCGCTCGACTTTCCGCAGTACCTGGATGAACTGCCAGTAAGCACGACCACAACGACCCAGCAAATGGCACAGCGGTGCAATTTGGCCATCATAGATATCACTCCGATCAATCGCAAGCTACCCAGGTTCACGCCCTGGTGTCTGTACGTGAATCGGAAATCGCATCCAGAATAGCACCCGATTCGCTATCGATCAGCTGGCACACGCGGCGGTGCAGGTCATCGAATTGCTGTACCAGTCTCTCCGCCTGTGGTGTCAATTCGCTGCGCCGCAACTCATTTCCACCGACAGTCGTCGCAACTAGCGCGCAACCCAAGGCACGCTCGGTTTCCTTAATCCGCGTCCAGATGTGTCGATAGCTTTTGCCGACGGCAGCTGCTGCTCCCTTGATGGACCCCTCCTGCGCAACCGCTTTAAGGATGTTGCCGATCCCCAAACCAAACACATAATCGCCCTGGGCTTCCAACCACACCTTCACCCGCGCGCTAATCTCAGGTAGCTGACGTCGACTGCGCATCACTGATTCCCACACTACGAGAAACCACTCCCACGGGACGCGCTTCGCGCCACGTCCACACCCCTGTTATACCACGGCACTCCGCGGCTGCCCGGCTTCAAGAGCCGCCACCGCAGGACTAAAGTGATGGTTCGCGTACGACGCGCGACAATCTTGTTGGCGAGCACGGCGCAGCGCTGGCCAACTCGCAATACTCTCCTGAATCCAATGGTCGACCGATGAAGATCACAGAAATTTCTGTCGTAGACCTTCAGATCCCCTCCGTGCCTTCACATTCACAGGCACGACGACGGTCCTGGATCCACGATGCAGCCAGGGCTTTCCCGATCAGCAAGTACCCGGAATTCGCCGTCGCAGACCAGCCCGTTCCCGGGATGGACGAAACACCACTCTGGGTCCGCATCACCGCCGAAAATGGTACGTGGGGTTTGGGGTGCTGTGGATTTGGCAGCGTCGCGCAGTCGACGATCGAACGTGTCTACGCTCCGCTGCTCATGGGGCGCGACTGCGTCGCGACGGAATGGCTCAACGATTTAATGTGGCGGGCGATTCAGCGTCTGGGGGATGAAGGACACGCAGTGATTGCCCAGAGCGCCATCGATCTGGCGCTCTGGGATCTCAAAGGGAAACTGCTGCAGCAACCGGTCTACCGATTACTGGGTGGCCCCTCCCGCCCTACAATTCCTCTTTACGCCACCACAGATGACCTCGACTGGGCTCTGGAATTGGGGTTCTCCGCCTTCAAAATCAGTAACCCGGTTCATGTGGAGTCCGGTACCGCCGGCTTGAATCAACTCGAAGACAAAGTTGCCCAGGCCCGCGAAATTGTCGGAGCCGACGCCGATTTGATGCTCAATCCGGTAATGGCGTACGACGTGGCCTTCGCCATTCAGGTCGCCGAGCGCCTGCGACCGTATCGACTCCGCTGGCTGGAAGAACCACTCATCCCCAACGACCTGCGAGGCCACCAGGAACTGAAACGAGCCGTACCTTGGATGCCGATCGCCACCGGAGAAGACCACCATGGTCGCCGCGCGTTTCTCAAACTCATCGAAGCACGTTGTGTCGACGTGGTGCAACCCGATCTCTGCTGGTGCGGAGGCCTTTCCGAAGCACTCAAAATCTATACCCTCGCCGAGGCCGCTGGCATTCCTAGCAGCCCACACCTCGCCGGGTCGAGTCCGTTCGGACAGCATTTGGCATTGGCAATGCCACAGGTCGTACTGGGAGAATACTGGCTGGCATCGGACCCTGGGATCGCTTTGCACGAAGTGTCTCGCATTCCAGGCACGGCGACCGCGGTCAACGGGGCCGTGACTCCGACCGACGCACCTGGGTTTGGGCTCGAGATTCAACCCGACTGGATCAAGCCACGCTAACGCCCGCAACTGCTAGAATGGCCGCGGCCGCCTGGGCACAGCCGCCCGTCCACTCGTCGCCAGAAAACGGACGGCCCTTTTCTTACCAGAAATCGTTCCTGTCGTGATTGGAGACTAGTCCGATGCGAACTGCACTGCGCTTGCCACCGCTCGTTTGCCTGCTGCTCTCCTGCCATGCATCGGCCCAAGTCACACCGGGACGGACGCAGAAACGGTTCTACGATTTCAATGCCGCCGACAAGAAAATGGAATACGCGCTCTATGTGCCAAACAGCTACAGCCCGCAGAAAGCATCGCCACTGATTGTCGCACTCCACGGACTGGGAAGCAGCCCACTCGAAATCATGCGCTACCCGGGATTGACCCGCCATGCAGAGCGCTATGGTTATATCGTGGTCGCACCGATGGGTTACAACTCCCGAGGCTGGTATGGCAGCCGTGGCACCGGTGGTGGACGGAGATCCGACCCGAAAAACCTGGGCGAACTCAGTGAACAGGATGTGATGAACGTACTGGGTATCATCCGCCAGGAATTGAATATCGACAGCCGGCGAATTTACCTGATGGGTCACTCCATGGGCGGAGGAGGCACCTGGCACCTGGCGATGAAATACCCCGATATCTGGGCGGCCCTGGCACCTCTCGCGCCAGCCGGTCCACGCAGCCGCCGAGACCTGGTCAAAGCGCGGCGAATCCCAGTGATCGTGGTACAAGGAGACCGTGACAGCCTGGTCTACGCAACGCGACGCTGGGTGGAGCGGATGAAAGCGCTGAAAATGGAGCATCGTTATATTGAAGTCGCAGGAGGCGACCACGTGCGTCCGGCCTTCCAGCACTTCCCAGAGATCTTCGATTTCTTCAATACGCACACCAGGCCTCCAACCCAGGAAGGCGTAAAATCCCCTCTTCCCTCCAGCGCCGCCGGCGCGGATGAAACGCTTCCGAGTTTGCAGAAAAAAGTGTTTCAAGGAGAGGTCACAGTGCCTGTCCGGGTACCGTATCTGCTCCACCTACCCAAAGCGTATCGGCGCGATGGCCCGGCCTGGCCACTGCTGTTGTTTCTACACGGTGCTGGAAGTTCCGGCACCAACCTGGACCGCGTGAAACGCAATGGCATCCCCAGTATGCTGCCGACACCAGTCCAATCTCCGCTGGACCAGTTCATCGTACTGGCACCCCAGTCGCGGCGACGGGGCTGGGACCCGGTCAAACTTGACGCCCTGCTGACAGATGCGGTGCGCAAGTACCATGTCGACGAAGACCGCATCTATCTGACAGGCATCAGTATGGGTGGCTACGGTACGTGGGCACTGGCCGCAGCCTACCCGGAACGTTTCGCGGCAATCGTACCGATCTGCGGAGGTGGACGGCCGGCGACCGCCGATGCTCTGAAAAATCTGCCCATCTGGGTATTTCATGGTGCCAAGGACGATGTCGTGCCCGTGGCGCGTTCTACCGCCATGGTCCGCGCCATCGAGCAACTAGGAGGCAAGGTCCGCTTCACCATCTATCCGAACACAGGTCATGACGCCTGGACGGAAGCGTACAACGACCCCCAACTTTACGAATGGCTCCTGCAGCACAAACGTCTGCGTCAATCTGGCACCCCATCACCTGCAGAACCGGATTGCCAGGCACAACACGATCTGCACCGCGCATCCTGCTCTCCAGATTAAAGCTGCTTCCAGCCCTGCTCTTCTGCTTTCGACGGCCCACTGGGTGGTGGGGCAAAGGCCCAGTAATAACAAAGATCTTCGGTTCCGGTATTGAACGTCTGGTGCTCCACCCCCATCGGAATGTAAACCGTCATGCCCTGTCGCACCTGAAATCGCTCTTCGCCCAGGCGTAACACGCCCGTGCCACTCACCACGTAATAGATCTCCGAGGCATCCGGGTGGATATCGGTCTCGCACTCTTCACCCGGCTTGAGCCACCACAGCCCCGCAGCCATATCCGGGGCGCCACAACTCTCCGACGAAATCAAGCTCTGCACTCGGCGCGAACCATCGGGCGCTTCCCACACTGGAAACGACTCAGGATCGATGACGCATTGTTCATACTGTGACATTCCCAGCTTCCTCAACCAGCAACGACTTGTGACATAAAACGGCAACTGCACTGGCGTGGCGTTACCGACCCGATGGATTCTACGCAATGTCCCTGTATCAACACATTACGTAAACTTGAAAACCCACATCAAGTTGTTCCAGACGCACTGTTTTTTGAGGACGGACTGCGCAGCCGTGTCCGTACATACTGCAACGAAGCGAGGCAGTCCGCAAACATCGTCTGGTAAATAATGTAAGACTCATCAGCGGCCAGGGTCTCTTCGACAAGCTCACTCCGTGCTTTCCTGCCGATCTGCTGTAACTCCGACTCCAGTGTTTCCAATTCCTGCAAGCAGGTCGCTTCGCCGACCCGGCAGGACAAGGCGTCTATCGCTTTGTAGTACGTATCAACGCGATTCTTGCGACGCTGCAAATACCAACCCCGTACCCAGACCAGAACACTCCACAACAGCAAAACAATCGTGATAACAAAACCCATGGACTCAGCGTTCGAGCTCAAGAATCCAGGTTCGCGGCGACGGTAGTAATTGTCGGCACCTTCATGCAACGGAAAATGAAGCGTCGCCTGGGCCCGCTGTTCGTTTAAATGGGTAAACGCCGTGTCCTGCTGCGACAAGACCGCGCGCTGGCCAAACAGGGTCCTGGCAATTCGTTCGATGACTTCGGCATCAACATCTTCATGGCATACCAGCACCGCCTGTACACTCAAGGTGGCCACTGGTGCCGCAGGACGACCTTCATAAGCCATCAAGGGAATCGTCTGCGGTTCAATGTGGGGATAGTGTACGCGAAACCCGTCGGTAAACTCCCGCGCAATGTCTTGCGGTTCCTTGCCAGCATCCTCGCCCATTTGAATCGGCACCAGTTCAACCCGCGGATCGCGCATCGCGGTCTCAACCACCTCTGCACCGATACCTGCCAGGACAAATGTTCCGTCCAATTCACCGGAATTGACCAGTTGCAATGATTCGGCAAACGACCCCCGCCAAATCGTTTTCTCATCGAGTTCGACACCGACAAACTCAAGTAACTTGCTGGTGAGTTTCTCGGTACCACTTCCTAGAGCGCCGATGCCAATCCGGCGGCCGTTCAAATCGCTCAAAGAACGAATGTCCTTATCGGTGCGACAAATCAAATGCAGCACTTCGGGATACAAACCGGCAATACTGCGGACTGCCTTGCCGCCCTTCGCATCGTTCTGCACCAGCGCAATCTGAGCCTCGGTGCTCTCCACGCGGGCAATATTCTCCGTGCTCCCGGCACTGGTAGTCAACTCAATGGCAATATCCGCATGACTGCTTTCAACCGCTTTCTTAATGCGACTCGCCAACTGGTGGTATAAACCCACGTCCGAACCTGTCGCAAACACGAGCACTTTACGGTTGGACCGCAGTAGCAGCGAGGCCAGTACCACCGTCAACAACAACGCCACCGCAACGGGGGCAAAACGCAACCTCTTTAAAGTCTCTTCGCGCACGATGACCTGCCCCACTTTGTGTTGCGATGCGAAAACGCGCTGCCAGCACGCGAACAGACACGCTTCACAATCCACGCGAGACCATTCCCAGCATCCACGCCCACCAGCCTTACCACTCCAGCGTAACAAACCGATCTGCACACGACCACAGACGGCGCACGGCAACCAGTGAGACGTCAGGTCTTCCACACCATCTGCACTTCATACTCGTCAAGACAGGAACCGCACCTCGTCCAGAATATGGATCCCACACCGCCGCTGCGGTAAGATGGAAAGCGCTCTCGACTGCAGCGACAACGACTCCACAATCAGATCGTACCGCGCCAAAGAGGAGCAACGAGCATGAAATCCCGAGAAGACTACGGCGACAGCGCGGAACAGTGGTTTGCCGCCCTCGAGGAACCGCTGGCCAGTCTCGCCGCAGAACTGCGCACGCTAATCCAGAAAGCGGCCCCCACTGCCAGCGAATGCATTAAATGGGGCGTACCGGTCTACGAACAGAGTGGCCCCATCTGCTCGCTCCGCACGGCAAAGAATTACATAGCACTGCAATTCCATCTGAGCGGCACCCAACTCGACGACCCCGATGGCCTGCTGGAAGGGTCGGGCAAGAACATGCGCCACGTGAAAATACACGTCTCAAAAGAAGTCAAGAAACGGCAGTTCACCGGCTGGATCAAGCAAGCCGCCAAAGCGAATCAGCAGCAGGACTAACTATCCCCTGCTGACACAGCCTGGCAGCAGTTACACGAATGCAGTGGCGCCGGAGGTTACTCGGCATCCCTCAGGGAGCGCAGTGCAGCCCGACTCTCGCTGTCATTGAGTTTTCCGTCACCATCCTTATCGAATCGTTCAAGCAATTCTTCTCTGGATGGCCGCCGCCGCTCACGGCGTGGGCGTTCACCTGACCTGTCGCCAGCACGGTCACGAGCACCTTCTCGATCGCGGGCAGGGGCACCTCCACGGCCACGGGCACCTTCGCGATCAGGGCCTCTCCCCCCCACTTCGGACTCTTCGATGAATCCATCTCTGTTTCTGTCCATGCGATCAAAAAATCGCTTGATGTTTTCCGGCGCCTCATCCTTGCTGATCTTGCCGTCACCATCGGCGTCATTTTCCTTCAAGCGGCTCCAACCACGGCCACCTCGACGCTGATTTTGACGCGTATTTTCCGGAAACGCGATCTGGTACAGCTCACCCGCATCGGCACGGGTCAATTTGCCAGCTCTGACCAGTTCCCCGAGCTTGCTACGCAGCGCCACTTGCGCAGGAGTGACAACACGTCCACGCCGTGCGGCCGGCCGTTCCTGATTATCACGTGCTTGTCCGCGACGACGTTGACGACCAATCCGCAGGCGTTGCATGACCGCCTCCTTCTTGAGCTCACCTGCCTTAATCTGCCTTGCCAGCTCGGGGCGTTCCTTGATCAATTGTTGGAATTCTCTTTCCAGACTCTGTTGGTCTTGTTCGACTGCCTCGCGGGCCTTTTCCGCCGCCCGGTCTTTGATCTCAGCGAGTACCTTTTCCTTGGCGATCCGGCCATTTTCGATGGCTCTCTTCACACCCGGATTTTCCTTGAGAAATTTCTGGTATTCGGCCTCCCAGTCAGTTTTCGTGCGGCGATCCCGCCGCGATGCCCGCAACTTGACGATTTCTTCCGTCAGTCGATCAATCTCTTCTTGTAACTTCTCGACTTCACCCGGATCGTCTGCTTGCTTCTTCGCACCGGCAAGTTGCAGACGCAATTCCTGCACGCGTTGATTCATTAGCTCTACCCGCTTTTCGGCCGGTAATTTTGACCGACGCCGGTCCTGTTTGTCGCGATCTCGGGCACCCCGCACTATTTCGCGGCGCCCGTCCGGGTTGTCCCTTTCCCGTTCCTGCCCCTCCTGGGCCAGACCGGTGACGCACAACAAAAAACACACGCCGGCAGCGATGGTCAAACGAGACATCGGTTCGTTCCTCATCAATACATTTACCAATTGGGACAGAGGTTGTTTCTCATCAGATTACTACTCTCTAACGCAAACCGTAGAGTCAGACCACTCGCGTCAGACTATTTTGCAAGATCTGTGTTTGTCAGCGACCGACGCCGCAGCAGCCCTGCCACCAGAGCGATCAGTCCGGCCACACCTGCCAATACCCCGGCCAGCAAGAACAGACCAATCATCTTGAATATAGACAGGTAACCAAAACTCAAACTGGCCGCCTGGGCCAACTGTTGTTCACTAGCACTAGGGGGATAAACGACGTCTGGACCAAACGCGGTCCACCAGGTCGCCGCGGTCATCAGCATGCCATAAAGAAATCCGATCAGAACGGCACCACCCAGCAGTTTGATCGTCTGATAATAACGTGCACTGGCATCCGCAGCCGCGGATCGTACTAGCTCTCCTGCCCATACACGCCCCGCTTTCCAACATCCAAACCAACCGGCCAATCCCAGGAAGATGGCCACCGCACGGCTCACCTCAAACAGCCGCTGATAACCTACTGGAACAGCTGGTCGCATCGTAATGGCAAGCGAATCCGCGGGAATCCGGTCAAAGTTTCCGCGCAGCAGATCACCCTCGCGCTCGAGGTCAAGCGTCGCTGCCACTGACCATCCGCCAGGAACCTGGATCGTTAGATCCAGGCCACCAAAACTGGCCCAGGAACGCGCCGGCGAAAGAATGTACGCGAATTGGCGATACATCGAGGGACGCGCGTAGTTAAGCGCGATCTCTGCCTGGTACCTTACTTTGAGAACCGCGTTCCCCGACGGCACGACCAGTTTGAACGCGAGTGGTGCCACGGTAGGCCACCCGAGTCCGTACGAGAGAGGCGTGTCGCTTTCCAGTCCCGGTGTCTCCCGCGGCGGCCTCCACGCAATGGGCATATCTGCGCCCGGGGTTATAACACCCTCCAATGGCTTGTCATCAAGTGTGATCGACCAGTCCTTGTTTTCGCGTGATCCAAAGGCAAACAGCAACTCAAGGAGACGCTCCTCCCCCTCGTTGTGGAGCAGGTAGGTCGCCTCCACGATTGCCTTCTGACCGAGCTGTGCCGGACGCAGATCAATCGATAAGGTCTCACGGGCAATCTGCACGTCGGCAACCCCGGGTGGTTCCGCGATCACAAAAGCGCCCGTCGATCGCGGCCCCGCATTCGGCCAGGCCACCGACCCCCACCCCAACAGACCCAGACTGGCGAGTACCACCACACACCAGACAGGCACACGCCGTTGATACCTGTGAATTGGACAGACCATTGGCCAAACATCTTATCTTTGTCCGCGTTCCGTCGTGCAGCCTTCGTAGCGCACCATCTTTATTCTACTTATCTGCTTCATTGTACTGATTCGAGCTTTTTTTTTCTGCGTACCGTGAAGCCTATCGGACGAGGCCGTCAGTCCGCATGCTTTGGCCCAGCAACGTGATGCGGTAGACTACCGCTCACCGCTTCGCCTCCAAGGAACCCATGATGTCAACACGTACACAACACACGTGCGTTGTACTTCTACTACTGCTCGTTGTGTCCTCCCTGGCAACCGCACAGTGGCAAACCCACACGGTACATCAGCTCAATGGTCAGGCCCCACCATTCCAACTCGCAGCCCGCTTTCAAATCGTGACCGAAAGCTGGAACCGCGTCGTTGCGGTTCCCTACCTGGTCTACATGCCGGAAAAAAAACGGCTCCTGATGCTGGTCGGCTGTGACTATCCTCACCGCGCGTTTGTGCTAACGAGTGACGACCAGGGCGCCACCTGGAGCGATCCCCGTCCTGCGCAGGTCGATAATGACGGCCAGCCGTCCATCGGTATGGGGACCAGCCTGGTCTATCTCGGCGATGGCAAGTTGCTGTTTTACGAATCAGCCGGGCTCGCAGTTGGGGCACCAGAGCGATGGTTCAGTTCTGACTATGGCCAAACCTGGAACCGTCCGGTACCGATCGGCCCCGCGCCCGGCGGACAACCGTGGTACATCTGGGACCCGCCACTGGTCGAACGGCATCCAGAAACCGGAAAAGTGTCCCGTCTGATCGAAACCGGCTACCACAGCAGCAACCGTGTTTCGCAAGCCTACCTGCGTTCCAGCACTGACTTGGGAAGGACCTGGAGCAAAGCCACTAAAGTACCCCAGTGGTACCGCGCCAACGAAATCTGTTTGTTACGCACCGGCAACGGCCGTTTACTGGCCGCTTGTCGTACCGACATCCCAGAGCGTCTGACAGGCAAGACGCTCGATCACTACGAAGGTTTGGGGATCTCCTTCTCGGACGATGAGGGAAGCACCTGGTCTCCCATTCAGAAACTCTACGACTACGGACGGCATCACCCATCGCTCGTACTGATGCCTAACCATGATATTGTGATGACTTACGTGGTACGTCTGGGCTACACTCCCGACCCCCACGGCTATCCACAATTCGCCATCGAAGCAATCGTCAGCCATGATCACGGAGTCACGTGGGACCTCGATCATCGCTATCTACTGCATGTCTGGTCTGGCAAACGAAAGGGAGACACCTACTGGTGGCCGAGCAGTCAAGCCACCTCGTCGGTACTGCTACCAGATGCGTCGATCCTGACACTGTTTGGCACCGGATACCGCATCCAGGCCGGCCCCGACAGCCCACAAGCACCGCGTGACGCGGGGCTGGTGCGGTGGCAACTGAACCACCAGAAGATCAATGACGACCGTACCATCCGGCAGGCCGACTTCGACTCCAAGCTGCGAAACCGCTTCGACCCCGGGCCGGTTCTCAATCCGTCCAAGTAACATCACACTGCGCAACTGCAAACACCACAGACAGCGCTGGGCAGGGCTGGATTTCTAAGGCGTTTCAATGCAATACAAAAATTCATCCGAACGGAGGTAAAGCTGTCCGTTGCTGACCGCCGGACTGCCGCAAAACTCACTCGAATCGGTAAGCGTATTGAGGGCAATCTGCTCAAACTCAGGAGTCGCCTTGAGGACATGGGTTTTGCCAGAGCGATTGACCGCGTAAAGTTTGTCGTTGATCAACGTCACCGACGCATAGAACCTGCCACCGAGTCGCTTGCGTGCCACCTGGTCTCCTGTGCTGGCATCAACACAAGACGCGATGCCGTTGTCATTGATCCAATACAAGTGGCCGTTGTGCAACACCGGAGACGGGACATAAGCGCCACCACTCGTCGACCAGACCACACCACTCTCGGTCACATCCCCCTTGCCCGCGATCCGTACCGCGGCCCGGCCACCACGTCGACCACCGATCACGTAGGCGATTCCCTCCTGGGCAATCAGACTAGGGCACGCCGCTGTATCGACCTCGGTTTCCGCATACCAATTGAGTTTTCCAGAACCGGGATTCAAACTCCACAATTCATACGTCACTGACAGCAGCAGTTCATCGACGCCCTGGGAATTGGTCACCATCAGCGGCGTCGAATACGTGCCAGACAAGCTGCTGGCTTCGGTTTTCCAGACTTCTTTCCCTGTTTTCTTGTCCAACGCTCGGATCGACTCGCTCTCCGCGCCCGCTGTGACAATCACGTGATCTTGATGCAGTATGGGACTCGACGCCGTGCCGAATCGGGCAGCCCGTTCGTTCCCCAGTTTTCGCTGCCACAGTTGCTCGCCCTTCATATCAAATGCGACCAAGCCGCTACTGCCAAACATGGCATACACCCGTTCGCCATCGCTGACCGGCGTATGGGATGCCTGGCCATGGTTGGCAGGTCCCCGATCGCCACCGTCCCCTACACCATCGATCACACGGGTCCAGACCGCGACGCCCGTCGCACGGTCCACACATACCAAGTGCCGCTTCACACGGTTGCGTGACCCTGAATAAGCCGTCACAAACACCCGGTCTCCCACCACGATCGGACTGGAAAACCCGGCACCGGGCAAACGCAACTTCCATTTGAGATTCTGTGAGTCGCTCCACTGGGTGGGCACGGACGCGTCAGTACTGCTCCCATTTCCACGTGGTCCGCGAAAGCGGGCCCAGTCTTCTGCCTGCAGCATCGGCCGCTCTACACCTAGCCACCCCACCAGCAGAAATAACGTCACGGCGACACAGGAACGGGCGTTGGTCATCATCAGAATCCTTACGGTGAAGAGAGGCGGGAAGCAGAGAGCCAGCTGAAGCATGCGTTCCACTTGAATGCAACCAGACCCAGGCCAGCAAGTTTCGGACAAATTGGCCAAACTAGCAAGCAATCCTGGCCACCGCTTCAACTAGGTTATTCCAGGCAAGCTACGGAAGCACTCAGGAAACCGAGAGCAATTTCCGCAGGCACCGAGCCTCCAAATCCCAGCGGCCGAGGCCACCGGACGCCAGCGTCCCGCCCCTCGTCGCTGTCTAAGGATCACTCTGCAGGGAGATCATATTCGCCGCGTACAGTGATGTTTTGCCTGTGACATCGACCGCGCGGGCCCGGAAAATCACGGTCTGTCCCGCGGCACCAGTGAACTGCGCCGTAAAAGGCCAAGCGGCATCTTCGATCGTTTCCCAGGTACTTCCCCCATCACTGCTCTTGCCAAAAACGACTTTCGCAATCGTGCTGCCAGAGGACTCCGCGCGCGCGGTCAATGTGAAGGTACCGGGGGCGTAAATTCCCCGATCCTGAAAGGGACTGCCGTTGTTCAGCAGCGCGACATCGGGCCATCCCTGGGCCCGTCGCAAATCGTGCGCGGCGTCAGAAAACCCCTGCCGAATACCGTACTGTCCGTTGCCGTTTTTATCGACCAGCGAGATGGCCCGGTGCTGGTTGTACATATAAGGATGAAAACCCAGGCTCCCGCAACAGTAAGCAGTGACCATCTGTTCGTAGGCATCCTGATAGTTGGTCCGCGACGCCAGCCAGTTGAAAACCTGCGGTGTCCCTTGCCCCATGCCCCACGATCCAATCATTTCGGGCCGTTGCCCCGACCAGTCGGACAAGCGTCCCAGCAACGCCACGACTGTAAAGTTCCGCAACCCGATAGACCGTGCAGCCTTGATGCGTTCGGCGATGCGATGGCTGTTGACCGCGATCGTCGGCGCGGTACTGCAAGTCGCATTCTGTTCATTGAGGTCGTACCATTTCGGGTCACAGTGATTCACATAGATCGATCGCTCTGGATTGTGCTGGTGGTACACGTCTGCCCACGCGCGCAGAAAGGCCTGCTTGTCGGCAGTCAAACCGCGGCATTCGGGTTCATCATCCATAATATGGCCAACGACTGCGTCACCTATGTACTCGTCCTTCCAGACCAGCGCTTTGACGCGCTCGCGTGATTCCTTGATTCCGGGAAGAAAATCCTCCGGCTTCCAGTTGCCGGGCCCACGGTACGCGTTCAATTCCCCGTAGCTGGTGACCCCCCGCATTCCCCAATGCTTGATGGCCGCCCACTGGTTTGCCCAGCAATTGCCGCTAATCACAACGAAGTTGCACCCCGAGCGGGCCATATCCATAAACGCATAGTCCCAGGAAAAATGGTCTTTGGGATTCAATGTCGGCATCGCGTAGTAAACGCCAATCGTGAATCGTTCCCCCACGGGCGAACTGGGAAACGCCATGTCAGGGGCTCGTGTCGCTACACGCAAACCGCGTGATCCCGCTGCGGTTCGCAGACTCGGTTTCGCGCGTGGTGTCCGGCGCGTTGCCTCTGCTGGCAACGCCACAGAGACGCCAACTGCCTTATCCGACCGACCGTCCAGTGGAACCAGACTGATCGATTCGATACTCAGCGTATTGTTCTTGCCGGGACTCATATCGCGCAGTCGAACATAGAACTGCCCTGGGCCAACTTCAGACACCTTCCCCCGGTGAGGAAAGGAAGCCGGAATAAAAGTGAGTCCGTAAAAAAACACATTGCCAATGCCATTCTTGTTGCTGTCGTGAACCGTGAAGGTCAGTCGATTGTCCGCGGCCAACGTGAGATGGGTTCCAAACCGACTGCCACCAAAGCGGTTTCCCGTAGGAAAATGCGAGGGTTTTTTGCCTGCGGTCAAGGCCAATGAGCCGCGCCCCATGCTCGGGCCGATGAGTTCGTCACTTTGGACCGGCTCACCGCGCGTTGCAGGCGGGTAGATGCGATGAAAGCCTCCCGGGTCGTCACTACCGTGCTCGCTCACCCCGGTCCCAGAAAACTTCAAGGCGACCCAGTCACCATTGTTCCAGCTGTTGGCACTCCAGTCGGCATGGACGATGTAATCACCGGGTGGCAATGCATGATCCAGTGTCGTGGTACCAACGCCAGCGAATTCCAACAACTCTTTACCTGGAGCCGCGTCCCGATTCCAGGCGGTATACGCTTTCCAGTGCTGTGCCGTGGGACCGCCTTCCGGTGACGTCGCGCCACCGAAGGTAACCATCGGGGTACTACGGAAGCCCGCAGGCTGATCGGGATATTTTTGGGGCTGCACACGGGTATCAAACGCCACGTAAACAGGTCGGCCTTCCGGATCGGGAACAGGTTGGTCGGGGTCAGAGGCAGAAACAGTTATCGATGGGGCCACCGGGCTGTTCGGCCACATGGAAAAGCCAACTGGATTAGGTCCCGCCAGATCGTGCGTAAACCATTGGTTGCTGTGCGCTGCGTTATGCCCCGGATAAAAATAGTGCCACTTCCCACTGGAAATGCCATCCTCCCTGACCTGGCCCGCATCACTTCCCAGCAAGAACGCCCAGGGCGTGCCCCCCATCACGCCGGTACGCCAGCGGACAGTCACGCGGTATTTGCCATTGGGTACCGCTCCGGGAAACCGGAACACAAAATCCCCGACTGCATGGTTCGACTCTCCCCCGACAGCGGTCGCCAGCTGAACCAATCTGCCTCGGGAAGAATCGATCAGGGAATACTCTCCGTCGAGAGCGGTGATCAGCCAATCCTCTGCCCGCACTGGCATTGCGTCACGCTGCACAGACGGTCCCGCTGCCGTGGAAACCGTTTGTCCCCAACAGGTGCTGGCCCAATGCCTGAACACAATCTCTCCGTCATCCAGCAATCCGGATAGAACGGCGACCAGCAGCAGCCAGTTCCCCCACAGCCGATGTCGCATCACGTCTCCTCCAGGCGTCACCCGTTTCCATTCGATGCCTCACACGCCCGCTGACGTGTGCGACGACCTGCTGAGTGTAACACGTTACTGTCGGGCGCTGCTGAACGCCCCGGCTGTTTGCCAGCCGCATACGGGAACAGGGTACCGGTCACTCGCGCTGACTGGCCTACACAACTCGCTCACTACAATTGCAAAAGTTCTTCAGGGATCCTCGCAAAACGCAGAAACAACTGCTGGTAGTGGCACTCTACCCCGGTTCCATATCACCCAGTAGCGGGTCCGCATGTAAACAGGAATGACCAGCCTTATTGAAAACGCAGACCGGTTTTCGGCTGACATTTCGCGCCACCCAACGGCGGTCCGCGGTTGCCTGCAGGCTCTGCTCGTGTCCAGGCGCTGTGGATGCACTTGTTTCACCTGCTGCGTCACCCAGAGTTTGCCCGTATCGGGCCACTTCGTTACGTTGAGAAACCTCAAAGCCCGACCAGCTGGTGATCTTTACCGAAAAACATCAGCCAGTGTTCGCCGCCTCAAACCGTGGGAAGTCAGCGCCATCGGCACACCGTGTCTGCGAGAGTTCTTCTCTCAAAGGCCCCGCAAGGTGTCGCGTGCCTCGGGAATCGAAATCGCCGTTCGTTGCCGCTCCTGAAACAGCGAGATTTCCGCAAATCCCACAGCATCGAGCAGGTCTAGAGCCACCTCAAAGCGATCAGCGACGCGTCCCGGTTCATGGGCATCGGCTCCCAGTACGACGGGGATCTCCCGGGCCTGCATTTCCCGCAGCATATCAGGAAAGGGATTCATTTCCGCCACGACCTTGTTCGCCCCAGAGGTATTCAATTCCATGGCCACGCCTGTCCTGGCAACCCGATCCAGCGTGCGACAAATCGCCGGCATGATCGCTGCCGGGCACCAGTCATCCGCAGTCACATTCTTGATTAAATCGGGGTGTGACAAGCAATCAAACAAACCCGTTTCGGCAGCGTCCGCCAGCAGATTGAAATAGGTCTGCTGGCTCTCGAGCGGGTCCGCATGCAAGTACTTTGCTTTGTACTCAGCGACCTGCGGATGTACGGATCCCAGCACATAGTGAAAATCGTGCGCACTGAGCTGACGCTCCAGCCAGTCTTCGTAACCGGCAAAGTAATCGGCTTCCAGCCCCAGGCGTACATCGACGCGACCACTCCACTCGTCACGCGTTTGCTGTACAAGATCCACGTACTGGTCCATCTCTGCAGGTGCCATCCGCACATGCGCAGAGAAACCATCCGGCATCGGATTGTGGCAAGTCACAATCAACCCGGCCAGGCCACGACGCTCAGCAACCGCTGCATATTCGCCAGGCAACCCGACCGCGTGCTTGCACAATGGTGTGTGCGAATGTGTCTCGTAGAGCAATCGCTGCTCGTTCATGATATCCTCACAACAACGTGCGCTGGTCTGTGGCGTGCAACCGATAAGCCGCGTTGTACCGAGCGGCACAGCGTTTGTATCCAAGCCCGGTGGCTCTCGCTAGTCTGGCAGGTGGCAAGTCCAACGGGAAGACGAATTCGCTCCCCAGGTCCGGCTCCTAGCTGGCGGCCGACGCGCCCCTCACCAACGCACCCTCACCACGCGCCCTCACCACGCGCCACCAGCAGACATCTACTCCGGGTGCAACCACGGGTTTGACGTCGTAGAATACCAGCTGATTCCGCACGATTCCTCCCTTCAGGATACCTACCGATGACATCTCCCTCTCTGTCCGCTTCCCCACTCTCCAGCCAGACCCCACTCTCCCGCCGTGGACTATTACGCGCCGGTACCGCTCTGCCACTGTTCGGTGGCCTGGCCACCGCCGCACCCCAGCGCCGACCGCGCGTAGCCGCTATTTACACGATCTGCACGCACCGCTCCCACGCACACGTGATTCTGGAAAACTTCCTGGGCCCTTACCTGTTCAACGGCCAAAAAACCGATCCCGGTGTCGATGTCGTCTCTCTCTACGTAGACCAACGTCCTGAGGGCAGCGATATGACTGGTGCCATCTCCGAGGAATTCAACCTCCCGGTCTATAAGACAATCAACGACGCCTTGTGTGTCGGCGGAAAAGACTTGGACGTCGATGCCGTCCTGGCCATCGGTGAACACGGCAGCTACCCACGTACCAAACTCGGGCAGGTCATGTACCCCCGTAAACGGTTCTTCGACGAGTGCGTGACAACCATGAAACGCGCCGGGAAATTTGTGCCCTATTTCAACGACAAACACCTGTCCTATCGCTGGGACTGGGCAAAAGAGATGTACGATACCACCCAGGAGCATAACATTCCCTTCATGGCGGGCAGCTCCGTGCCGCTGGCCACGCGCCGCCCGGCACTCGAACTACCACCTGGCCAAACAATCGACGAAGCCATCTCGATCCATGGCGGCCCCAAAGAATCGTATGACTTCCACGGCCTCGAAGTCCTGCAGTCGATGATCGAATCACGCAAGGGTGGCGAGTCGGGCGTGGCCAGTGTTGAGTTTCTCGAGGGGGAACAGGTCTGGACAGCGGCCCAGCAAGGGCGGTGGTCACTCGAGCTGGCAGAACAGGCCATCGCCACCGAACTTGGTAACGTGCCCGACGACCTGCGTGTGATTCCTGGTGAGGAAGTGCGACCCTCCCACGCCTTACTGGTCACCTACCGCGATGGCCTCAAAGCCACGGTTCTACGGCTGGGACACAATAGTACACGTTGGAACTTCGCCTGCCGGATGAATGGAAAACCGGAAATCCACGCCACCTCGTTCTATGTAGGGCCGTGGGAAAACCGCAACCTGTTCAAGGCGCTCTCCCATTCCATTCAACACCATTTCATCCATGGGAAAACACCCTACCCGGTGGAACGGACGGTGCTGGTCACCGGCACACTTGCAGCAGCGATGCAAGCCGCGCAGAAACCGGGCCAACCACTGGAAACTCCGCAACTCGGGCTCGCCTACCAACCAACCGATTTCCGCCCGATGCGGGAAATGGGAGCGACGTGGAAAATCCTTACTCCGGATACGCCCCAGCCTAAAGGTCTCCATCGATTTGCCGCCAGCTGAAGGCCCGGGAGGCGGCAAATCACACACCTCGGCATCGACGACGAGTGGTGAACTTCAGACAAAACCACTCCGATTCGCGGGCCAGCAACGCGCGTTGAACCTGTCGACCTCAGCTGCGGGAAGTGTACGTGTGGAAATCCAGAATGCACAGGAAAGCCCGCTGGCGGGATAGACACTCCACGACGCCCACTTCTTGTACTGGAATTCAATGTATTTTGTGGCGGCCTGGAAAGACCAAGAGGCCGCTGTGGCAGAATTGCCTGGCAAGTCGATCGGCTTGTGTTTTAAGGTGCGTGACACCAACTTGTTGCAGTATCAGTTTGAAAAAGTGTGAACCGGCGCCAATTCGGCTGCTTCGTGAAAGACACACATGCACTCCAGGAATCGCCAACAAAGCTCCTTCCGGTGGCGGCCGTATGATAACGAATACCACAACTTCCCTGCCGGGTGCTTGTCGCTGCTGGTCATGTTGTTGTGCCTGCTGGCAACCCGGTACAACGTCTCAGCCCGTGGCGACGAGACGGCGTCGTTGCGACTCGCGGATATAGACCATGCAGTGGTGACAACGCTCCTGCGCAAGAGCCGTACTGCCGAGGATTTTCTAGCTACCCACGATATCGACCCGCAGCCCATGCCTGATTTGTCTGCGGAGGAGCGCGGGTACGGTTACGTAACCTTCCAGCGTCATTGGATGGACCTGGTCTTCCCCACCTCGATTCCCAGGGAATACGAAAAAACCAGGAAGTTGCAAACCTGGCTCACACCGGGTGAAGAAGAGCCTGCTACTTTCTGCCTGCGGACACTTCAGCAGCTACAGGACCTTTCCGATACCACAGACTCGACAGGACTCCGGTAATGATTTGCACCTCCCCACTTTGCACCGTCAATCACGCTGCCCAGACAACCTTGCTGCGTTCCCAGCAAGGTCCGCGGGAAAAAAAATCAAGAGCCCGTTCACTCCTCAGCCAGGCTTTTGTCGCTGCGATGTTGTTCTGTATCGCCATACCAGAGCGGTGGGCCAGCAGTGAAACGCTAAAGTCCGACGCAGACTACACCACCTGGGAAATTACCCACCCGGAACTGCGTGCCATTTTTGGCCATCCTTTTACCCCGGAGGGGCGCGCCCACCGTGCAAGAACCTTCGTGCCGTGGCCCGCACAACTGTCCGAATCCACGTTACCTGCCATCCAACCAACTGTCGTACGCGGTCCACAGGGCGCGTTGTTCGTCGATAGCTACTCACCCAAGAGCTGGGAGTTCGGCATGGTGGGAACATCTACCGACGGCGGCAAGTCTTGGTCCCACCTCGGCACACACTTCGACATGCGATTCAAAGTTCCCTCGGGGAGTAGCGCGTTGCGAGTCAGTGTCAACGGCGTAGGCGTCACACGCAAGGGATCACTCCTTGTTCACTACGGTGTGCAATACAATGACGGCCGCAAGCCGGCTGGAGGTTACGCGGATTCGAGCTATCGCCTCGACGAATATGTCGTTCGCTCCTCCAATCGCGGCCAGACCTGGGACCCCGCCATTCGTCTCAACGCCACCGAACTGGAATTAACCGGTAGCCAGGTCTGTCGCTTTGCTCAACTGCCCGATGGGACAATGGTGCTGGCCATGGGATCGTGGGACAGGTCCACGTCTGCTGACACACCACTTCCCTTAGCGGATCGGTATGCCCGCACCTATTTGTATTCTTCCCGGGATGACGGTCGTAGCTGGCAGCGGTCGCCCCAACCGGTCTGTCTGCACGGGTACGAGCCTGATTTGATCGCGCTGCCATCGGGACGGCTGTTATTGGCCATTCGTTACCAACGACACAAGTTGCCCAATGATCCCCCGGGACTCGTGTCACCCCATCTGATGCGTAACGACCAGCCTCCTTACGCCAAAAGCAAAACCGTTGGCTCCGGACTGGTGGCACGATTTACCGCCATTCTGCACTCGGACGATGCGGGAAAGACCTGGACTGCGCCGCGACTGCTGACCGGCTTCGACGAACAAACGGGCTGCCTGGTATCACTATCCGACGGAACGGTCATCCTTCCTTTCGGCTACAAGACGGATACCCGCGGCCAGCGATTTCTGATTAGCTACGACGCGGGAGAAACCTGGAGTCGTACCGTCTTCCAGTTGCACGCCGACGGGCAATACGCCAGCTCTGTAGCGCTTGCCGATGACACCATCGTGACGGTTCTACACGGCACGAAAGGGCTGAGTGTTCAGGCCCTGCGTTGGCGGGCGCCCGCCCGTGACCAGGTAATGGCCGGCGGGTTCTGGTCCCCCCGCGTAGTCGAACCGCTCGGTCAAAAACCAGCCCACCCCTGAGCCGATTTTCAGGCCATGGCCCATGACTCCTGAAAGCGTAAACGGCTTTCCAGTACACCCGTTCACACTATCCGGCCGGGTGCCGGTCTGGCTGGCAATGCGGACACCAATACGTCGAACGTCCCAATTCACTTTGCCGTCGCATCTGGATCACCTCCCCACACTCCAGGCACGGTTCACCGCTACGCCCATAAACCCACTTGCTGGCACCATCTGGCCCCATCCGCGTACGACGTTTCGCCCCGTGCCGATTCCGCAACATCAACTGTCGGGTACGTGTCAATAGTTGATTGAGATCGGTATCAGAGCAACTTTTCACCCGATCAAACGGCGAAATCCGCGACACGAACAACCCTTCCGATTTGTAAATATTTCCGATCCCACAGACAATGCTCTGGTCCATGACCACCTCACCTAACGGGCGTTCTGCATGCACACGCAGTCGACAAACCGCATCCTCAATTTCAAATTCTGGATCGAGCAGGTCCGGTCCTAACTGACGTAACCAGCGGTGACGACGCAACCCATCTCGGCTGATCATCTCTAGTGTCTTGGGTGTAAAGCAGACTGCAACAATCGGCTCCGTATCCAGACGCACTGCAGCCAATCGCGAGGGTTTCTGCCATGGCTGGCCATGGTGGTAAAGATGCCAGGACCCGGTCATTCCCATATGGCTGTGCAACACGGACCCGTTGTCCAAATGGATCAACAGGTGTTTACCGCGCGGCTCGACACGAGTAATCGAACAACCAACTAGCTGGCCTGGTTCGACCGCCTGTGATTCCACCGCACGGATCGTCTGATCCATCAGCGCACGGCGGAGTACGGTAGCCGTTCGATAGATCGTGTCCCCTTCGGGCATCGCGCGGATCCTGCCTGCAAGCGTTACGCATGCCAACGTACTCCGCCAGGAGCCCGGAAGCCAGACACCGGTGGAAGAATCCTCGATTCACCTGGCACCGCGCACGTGACGATCCGACCGCAGCTGGAAACCATTGGTCGAACTGACAAAACCACATTCAACCAGGGCAGGTGCCCAAGGAGACACATCAATCTCGACCCCATTCAGCCTTGTCAGCAACACCGCACCGCGGTCCCGGGCAACCTGCCGCAACGCCTCCATCAGCCGACCCCATTTCCCGGTACCTGGCTCAACAAATGTGATCAGGTGATTCCCACTGCGGTTCAGGTGCCCCAGCAACACGCCCTCATCCAACACGACGCGAGCACCTGTGGCCCGGTGGGGCCGGGCGTCACCCGCGAATTCCGGCCACGGCAACACGCCTCCATACGGACTGGCAGGGTCACAGGCCGCTAGGAGCAACACCGGCGGCGGCTCCTGGGATGCGGCCCGGTCTCGCGACTTGTTTCTGAGTTGGTCGTCGGCACCCTGGGCTGCGAACTGGGCCGCACCCTGCCCCGCGACAAAATAGCCTCGGCGGACACGGCCCATTTCTTCCATGGCCCGGAATACGGGGTACAGCCCAGAAAATCCACCCGCAATTTTCTCGCTCGTCACCAGTTGCCGAGTCACGACACCGTAGCGTTCAATCAACTGAGACGCCAGCGCCGTTTGACGCTCGGTCGGGGTATGCTTGTGCCGCGTGTCGAACAACGACCATCGCCCTTCTGTACCAGGACGCCGCTGCGTGCGCCGTGAACGATAGCGACGTTGCCCGCGCCGTCGGCGTTTGTTCTCGCCTCCGCCAGCGCGCCGCAACGAACGGAGCGGCGCCAGCGTATCGTTGGTCACCACACCTCGCCAAACGAGTTCCCACAGATGCTGCAGTAAATCCTGGGAAAATCCTCCGACCTGTGTCACTAGTTCATCAAAATACAAGGCGCCGCGCTCGTCTAAAACATCGATGATCTGTTGCTGCAAGGGTTCACAGCCCTGCTCCTGTCCACCGGGCATCAAGCTGGCATGCTCCGCCAGTGCCAGTACGATCCGACCATCATGCGGTCCAATACTCTCCACCCCTCTCCAGACGACTTCACCCGCGCTGCAAAGCTCATCCAAGTCACTGCTGCGATAGGCTTCCAACCGGGCGGGTAAGATTTCCGCTTCGAGCACCGAGGCGGGGAGTGGGCAACCCTGTAGTTGTTCCACCACATCCAACAACCCATCCAAGCCTCGACGCGGGCGTGTCACACCCTGCCAATGGGTCAAGAACCGAGCGAACGCCTCTCCATCAACCGGTTCGACTTGCTTCCGTAACCGAGCCAGCGAACGGCGTTTCATCCGTTTCATGACACCGGTGTCGCACCATTCCAAGCCACGTCCACCCGGCAAGAACTCGCCCTCTAATACGCGCTGCTGTTGAAGCAATGTCCCCAGTGCATGTTGCACTGGGCTGATGCCAACCTCCAGACGTGTGGCAATCTGGTCGGCGTACAGTGGTGTGTGAGTCCGCGCATAGCGAGCGACCAGCTGCTCGAGCGCCGCATCGACCGGTTCGAGAAACGCGTGCGGCAAACCCTGAGGTGGGACAAATCCGAGTGCATCGCGATAAACCCCCGCATCCTCCGCAGCAATCCAACGCAGGCCGCTTTCAAACCGAATCGGCACAGCACGGCGTTGTCGTTCCAGGTCTTCCAGCCAGGTGTCAGTCGGTGCATCCGTGCGGCCGGACCGCTGGCCGATCTCCTCGGTAGACAGGTCACCCAGGTGTCGCAGTAAATCGTGCAAATCGTCGGCGTCACGAAGCGGCCGGGCAGCATCCAGCCGTTGTAGTTCGCGTCCGATCTCGGCAATCGCATCCGCATCAAGTAACTCACGCAGCTCAGAATCACCAAGCAATTCACGCAACTGGGCATGGTCAAGGGCCAGGGACTGCGCACGGCGTTCGGCGAGCGGTGCGTCACCCTCGTAGAGAAAGTTCCCGGCGTAACTGAACATCACCGAGGCCGCAAAGGGTGACGGCGTCTCGGAATGTAACGCATGGACACGGATCTCACGGCGCCGGACCTCTTCCAGCAAACCACGCAAACCTGGCAAATCGAAGACGTCACGCAAGCACTCGCGCAGCGTTTCCAGCGAGATCGGAAACTGCTCGTACCTGGCCGCGACCTTCAGTAAATCAGCCGATTTACGACGTTGCATCCAAAGTGGAGTGCGCCGACCGGGCTGACGACGTGGAAGCAAAAGCGCGCGGGCGGCATTCTCGCGGAAGTGTGAGGCAAACATGGCCGTACCGCCCAGCTCGCGCACCACCATCTCTTCGATTTCCTCCGGGTCCGGAAACAAGTCGTGAGGCTCCGGTGTGTCATCACTTTCAGGAATCCGAAATACAATGCCATCATCCCCCCACACCATATCCAGATCACCGGTGAGATCGTTGCGGAGCCGAGCCCCCACGGCAATCGCCCAGGGGGCGTGGACGCGAGCCCCGAAAGGGGAGAGGATCACCACACGCCAATCGCCAATCTCATCCAGAAAGGTCTCCACGACGATGGTGCGATCGGATGGTGGCACGGCGGTCGCCTCGCGCTGCTCGCAGAGGTAGTCCATCAAGTTGCGCGCCGCGCGCGGTTCCAGGCAATGCACTGTGGTCAGTGTCGATTCCGCCACGTCTCGTGGTTGCTGCAACAATTCTCGCGTGAGTTGTCCAATGGCACGCCCGAATTCCAGTGGCCGACCGGGGGTATCACCGCGCCAAAACGGCATCCGGCCAGGCTCTCCTGGCGCGGGAGCTACCAGTACGCGGTCGTTGGTGATCTCTAGCACGCGCCAAGACGACGCCCCCAACAAGAACACCTCGCCGGGACGCGTCTCGTACACCATTTCTTCATCCAACTCCCCCACCCGCTTGCCACCTCCACTCGCGTCCTCGGAAAGGAAGACACCGTACAGGCCACGATCGGGAATCGTCCCCGCATTCGCCACTGCGGTTCGCTGCGCACCGCGGCGCGGTTCGAGAAGACCGCGGACCCGGTCCCAATTCAAGCGGGGCCGCAACTCGGTAAACTCACTGCTCGGATAGCGTCCGGAAAGCAAGTCCAGCACACCTTCAAACGCGCTGCGTGGCAATTCTGTATAGGGAGCTGCACTACGTGCCAGGTTGTACGCTTCGTCGACCGTCAGACTGTTCATAGCCACTTCGGCGACCAGCTGTTGAGCTAACACGTCGAGCGGGTTGCGTGGGTATGCGGTATGTTCTACCTCTCCCACGGTCATCCGGCTGACGGCCGCCGCACACGCGAGCAAATCGCCACGGTATTTGGGAAACACGACCCCTGTCGAGGGCTCGTCGACGCGGTGCCCGGAACGTCCGACTCGTTGGATTCCGGAGGCGATGGAGGGAGGCGCTTCGATTTGGATGACCAGATCGACAGCACCCATGTCAATTCCCAACTCCATCGACGAGGTGGCCACCATGGCGGGCAGCTGTCCCTGCTTCAGGCGGTCCTCGATGACGGCCCGGCGTTCCTTGGCGATGGAACCGTGATGGGCGAGTGCCAGTTCGCTATCAGCCAGTTCGTTGATGGCCGCCGCCAATCGCTCGGCCAGGCGGCGACTATTCACAAAAATGATCGTCGAGCGATGTTCGCGAATCAGCTCAACCAGCCTGGGGTAGATCGACTGCCAAATGGAAGGAATCGTCGGCCCAGCGGAGGCCGGACCGGTTTGAATCGTCTCCTGAGGTGTCGTCTGCGTCAGCTTTGCCATATCATCGACCGGCGTTTCAATCTGCAATTGCAGCTGCTTCTTGCGTGACGCTTCGACGATCTCCACAGGGCGTGGACGCGGATACGCCTCCGCCGCCTCCGGGATTTCCGAGCCACCCAGCAGCCGCGCCATCTCCGCCAGCGGGCGCTGAGTCGCCGACAATCCGATCCGCTGGATCGGATCGACCTCTGGATTTTGTCGCCGGCGCAGCCGCTCCAGACGTTCCAGCGACAGGAACAGGTGCGTACCACGTTTGGTCGAAGCCAGGGCATGGATCTCGTCGATGATCACGGTCTCAACGCCAGCGATCACTTCACGGGCCCGCGAGGTAAGCATCAGATAGAGGGACTCTGGTGTCGTGATCAGGATATCCGGCGGCCGCTTCTGAATCGCCCTGCGTTCCTGGGCAGTTGTGTCACCTGTGCGAATCGCCACGGTTGGCAGGCGGTAATCGAACCCTTCCTTCTCGGCGACGGCCCGAATTCCGGCCAATGGCGCGCGCAAATTCCGCTCGATATCGGTGGCCAGCGCTTTCAAAGGCGAGATATAGAGCACCGTGACACTCTCCCCACCGAGCGGAGGCCCAAACATGATGCGATCGATCGCGGTGAGGAACGCGGACAACGTTTTCCCCGACCCGGTTGGAGCCAGCAGCAACGTACTGTTACCCGCAGCAATGGCCGGCCAGGAGAGTTGTTGGGCGGAGGTAGGGGCGGCGAACGCCGCGGTGAACCACCGCTGCACAAGGGGGTGAAACGTGGAAAGTGCCGCACATTTCTGATCGGTCGTGGAAGTCGCCTTGGCCATCCAGACGAGCATACACAATTCACCGGGGCCGGGTAGCGGCAGCTGACCGAAACGCTCGCGTTCGCTCGCTGCCGCGCTCAGCAAATCCCGGGGAAGCCGGTTTGTAGCACCCGTCGATCGCCAACACCGGCTGTTCAACCCGGCGTTTGTTCGGCCGTTGGCCCATCCCCAATGAGCGTCGTCCGACGCATATCACGGACCTCATTCACATCATCGAATCGGCGGACCCGGTGCATCGTCTGACGGTTATCCCAGATAACCAGATCGTGCAAACGCCATTGGTGGACATGCACAAATTCCGGCTGGGTGGCATGCTCACTGAGATCCCGCAAGTACGAACGTGCCTCCGACATCGGCCAATCGACAATACCGCCAGCATGGGAAGCCAGAAACAGTGATTTCCGACCGGTCACCGGATGAGTCCGTACCAACCGCTGACGGACTGGCGTGAACGTCTTGCGTTCCTCTTCCGTGAACTCGGTGAACCCAAGCAATCCGCGGGAGTACATCAACGAGTGCTCGCACACCAGGTCGGCAACCTCCGCCCGAGTCCGGTCGTCAAGCGCGTCGTAGGCGGCGCGCATGTCGGCAAACTCGGTATTTCCTCCGTGGGCCGGAACCGCGCGGGCAGAGAGCAACGAATATTTTGCCGGGACGACGCGAAAAGAACTGTCCGAATGCCACAGACGATTCGCCAGGTCGAACAACCGCCGCCGGTCATCACGCTGAAAAATCTGGTCACGCTGGGCCAGATTGGAAAGATCTGCCATCTCCGTGCCAAGTCGCCGCCCTTGCGAAGCGGTGATACTGTTACCCACCGCGTGTTCGATTTCCCCAAAGTTTCGAGTGAAGGCCAATTGCTGTTCATCGGTGATGTTCTGGTCATGAAAAATCAGCACTGCGTAACGATCCATCCCCTCGTCGATCGCATCGACATCTGCGGTCGCGAGTGGCTGGCGGAGATCGATACCCTCCACCTCGCCAACAAAGTGCGGATGGAGTTGGCGAATCGAGACAGTCACCTTACCATCCTCCTGGGACATCCCGGCTATAAACTTATGTGTTGAAACAAAGTGAGCTACGTCACCGTCCCGCTGTACGTCTTATATACCTCAACGCGGCTGGAATCAAAAACAAGTGCGCCGCATCTACTGCAACTTGTCAACGATTGGCAAGTTGCGGGACCACTGGGTCATACCGGGTTGCCTGGAATATATCAATGTGATGTCATGAAAATATCACCGGCAACTTGAACGCGGACAGAAGGACAAACCATGCCGCAAACACCCATTGATGAACAAACCTACCGCCCGTTACCCGGCTGGCCGTTTGTCGCACTCCTCCCAGGAACACTGATTGCCGACATGCACCTCGACATGAATGGTCGCCGCCGGTACCCGTTGGCACGCGTCTTATTGATCGTGTCAATCTTGTGGAACGCCCCGGCACACAGCGGCGAACCCGGCGCGACGCAACGCGCCAATGAAGCATCCGGAAATCAACAAATCGTCGACCAGCTGACCCGTATTCGCCAACAGCACCTCGTTCCCGCCATCGCCGCTGCGGTAGTGACACGCGAGGGAAAGATCACCGTCGGTGCGGTTGGTCTGCGCAAACGAGGGTCCACGATTCCCGTTACACTGCGCGACCGCTGGCACCTGGGATCCGAAACCAAAGCGATGACCGCCACCCTAATCGCCCGCCTGGTCGAGCAGCAACTTCTGCGCTGGGAGAGCACAACCGCGGAGGTCTTTCCGGATACGAGCGCCAAATTTCACCCCGACATGCGAGAGGTAACCGTTCTGCAACTTCTCTGCCACCGCGCTGGTTTGCCCGCCAACCTGGCCCTGAACCAGTACCGCGGAGCGGACGCCACCGCCGAACGCCGGCGGGCGGTTGTGCAAGAGCTTGCCAAACCACCGTTAACCAAACCTGGCAGTACCTACGCTTACTCGAATCTGGGCTACCTGATTGCCGGCGCCATGGTCGAAAAGGTAACCAGCCAAAGCTGGCAAACGAAGATCGTCGACGAAGTGTTTGCCCCCTTGAAAATGCAGGACGTCGGTTTCGGTGGTGTGGGAACTCCGGGAAAACTCGATCAGCCCTGGGGACACACGGCGGCCGGAGACCCAGTCGGCGCGAATGGGCCGTCCGTGGATAACCCGCCGGTGATGGGTCCCGCCGGCCGCGTCCACAGTACGATCCAGGATTGGGCTCGGTTCGTCCAGGACCATCTGCGTGGCGCCGCTGGCGATGTCGCGTTACTGAACAAAGACAGCTATCCCAATTTGCACACGCCGCCACTGGGTGGCAATTATGCCCTGGGCTGGCTTGTACTTCAGCGCCGCTGGGGAGGTGGTACCGTGCTGCACCACGCGGGTTCCAACACGATGAACTATGCCAATCTCTGGGTCGCCCCTCGACGGGGGTTTGCGGTACTGATCTGCGTAAATCAGGGTGGTGATGCCGCGTTCCGGGCCACCGACGCGGTCGCCTCCGCACTGATCGACTTGCACAACCGGGGCAAACTACGCTGAGACGATGCGGCCGATACCAATCCGTATTCGCCCAGTTATCCAGTTCAACTCAACAGAGATTGCACCACGTTCCCGTGCACATCAGTCAGCCGATAGTCCCTTCCCTGCTGCCGGAAGGTGAGCCGGCGGTGGTCCATTCCCAGACAATGCAAAATGGTCGCATTCAGGTCATGGATGTGGACCGGATCGCGGACAATGTTGTAGCCGTAGTCATCCGTTTCGCCATGCACATGGCCGCCACGGATCCCGCCACCTGCCATCCACATGGCATAACAGCGCCCGTGGTGGTCGCGGCCGTAGTCGGCCTTTACCCCTCCTTGTCCGTACACAGTGCGCCCAAATTCACCGCCCCAGATAATCAACGTATCATCGAGCATTCCGCGCTGCTTCAGATCCTGAATCAACGCCGCCTGGGGTTGATCAATATCGCGGCACTGCTTGGGCATATTGGTCGGCAGCCCTCCATGCTGGTCCCAACCGCGATGGTAAAGCTGGACAAACCGCACACCCCGCTCCAACATTCGGCGGGTCAAGAGACAATTGGCGGCAAACGTTCCCGGTTTCCGCGACGCTTCCCCGTAGAGTTCAAACGTGCTGGCTGGTTCCGCGGAGAGATCTGCTAATTCCGGGACGGACTGCTGCATCCGAAACGCCATTTCGTACTGCGCGATCCGCGCCGCGATGGCCGGATTGCCAGTGGCTTCCAGTTGACGCTGGTTGAGTCGCGCCAGTCCATCGAGCATGCGGCGACGAAAGCGACGATCGATACCCGGCGGATCATTCAGATACAGCACCGGGTCACCGCTACTACGAAATTTGACACCCTGGTGACTGGACGGCAAGAACCCGGCCCCCCACAACCGCTCCAGTAGCCCTTGATTGGCATCGCTTCCTGATCCGTGTGATATCAACACGGTAAACGTCGGCAGATCGTCGGCTTCACTGCCCAGCCCGTAACTAATCCAGGCGCCCAGGGAAGGTCGCCCCGGCTGTTGCGATCCTGTCTGGATATAAGTGATTGCTGGATCATGATTGATCGCTTCCGTGTGCATTGAACGAATCACGCAGATGTCGTCCATGACGCGGCCGGTGTGGGGTAACAGTTCACTGAGCCACGTTCCTGCATCTCCGCACCGCTGAAAACCAAATTTCGGCGCGACGACTGGAAAATTGCGTTGCCCCGACGTCATCCCGGTCAAACGCTGGCCCTGACGAATCGAATCAGGCAATTCGCTACCGTGCAGGTGTGGCAACTTCGGTTTGTAGTCCAGCAGTTCCAGGTGAGACGGACCACCCGATTGAAACAGGTACACCACCCGTCGGGCACGTGGGGCAAAGTGTGTCGTCTGCGTTTTTGCGTGAGACCGGCTGCCCGCTACCTCTCGCGTCAACAGAGTAGACAAGGCCGCCATACCTAAAGCGCCAGACGACCTCTGCAGCAGCTGGCGGCGGTGAAGGGAGCCAAGATCTGGGGAAAGCAGGTTCATGGGTTTGAAATCGTCTCATCCAGGTTCAAGAGAATACTAGCCAACGAAGTCCAGGCCGCCCATTCCGCCGCCGCCAGCCCGGTCGACTGCGGTGTATCACCTACGGCCAGGAGCTGGCGTGCTGCTGCTGGATCGGCTGAGAAACGCTCACGTGCGTCCCTCAGCATTTCGTCCATAATGGCACGCTCCTCATCGTGTGGGTAACGCGACACTACGCACCGAAACGCAAAATCCAGCCGCTGACTGTCACCACTCGGCTGCCCCATGATACGCTCGGCAAAAACACGCGCCGCCTCGACATAGGTCGGATCATTCAACAGCACCAAGGCTTGCAGTGGCGTGTTGGTCCGAGCCCGGCGCACCACACAGGTCTCGCGATCCGGCGCACCAAAAGTCAACATGCTGGGAGGCGGTGACGTCCGTTTCCAGAACGTGTACATACTGCGGCGATAGAGCCCCGCACCGCGGTCGGCAACATATTTCACCCGCGTCTCCACGGACACATCTTCCCACAAACCGGCCGGCTGATAGGGATACACGCTGGGACCACCGATCCGCTGCTGCAGCAGCCCGCTGATCGCCAACGCATTGTCACGAACCGTCTCCGCGGGCAAACGCCAGCGTGGAGCACGCGCCAACAGACGATTTTGCGGATCCAGCTCCTGGTGCTGAGGAGTCACATCTGCAGACTGCCGATAGGTGGCTGACAACACGATCAACTTCAGGATCGCCCGTGGGTTCCATTGTTGGCGAATCAACTCGGTCGCCAACCAGTCAAGCAACTCCGGATGACTGGGGTGTGCCCCCTGCACACCAAAATCTCCGGTAGTCTCCACCAAACCGGTCCCAAACAACATCGCCCACCAGCGATTGACGGCCACGCGGGCGGTCAACGGGTGGTCAGGTGCGGTCAACCACCGCGCCAAGTCAAGACGCGTCGACGCCGCTGGTGCCGTCTCTGCAAACAGGGACGCTGGTAGGCCAGGTTGAACGATCTCGCCAGGTTGATCGTACTGTCCGCGAATGAGCAGAGGTGTCGGCCGGCGTTGCTTCCGCTCCTGCATGACCATCGTTACCGGAATCGCCTTCTGGATCGCTTCGTTGCGTGTTTCAATCGACTGCAACTCCGTCCGCATGTGACGCGACTTCAGGTCGACTCGCCTCGCATAAAACTCTCTCAACCAGGTCCTCTGAGCCACGCTGCGGTTCACCGGCGGAACCGCCAGCAGAGTCGCCAGACGTGTGGGCGGAAGCCCCTGGGCCAGCTGTGCCACTTCGCTCGACAAGAGGGCATGTGAAAAGACCTGGACCTCATCAATCAGTCCATGAAAGGGAACCGACGCCTGGCGTTGACCGATCCGAAACGGTTTGTCGGTCAATAACGTCCCCGCCAGCCGATTGTTATTGGCAATTTCAACCTGCTGCAACTGCCCATCGATGAACAGCTGCAAACCACTGGCTTGCCGGGTGCCGTCGTAGGTCAGC
>PBOG01000028.1 GCA_002724245.1 Planctomycetaceae bacterium | reverse complement strand
TGATGACACGGTAACGCGTCAGAAAGTACTGCAGGTGTTGGCTCGCTGGCATGACAAAAGAACGGTGAAGATACTTGTCAGGGTTATCGATGGTTCACGCGATGGCGAAACAAGAAAAACCGGAATTAGCGGTCTTGGCCGCATTGGATCAGCAGCGTCGTGTGCGGCATTGGCGACACTAATGGACGCAGCGCCGACCCAGGAACTTTCAGCGCTCGGCCGGGCGCTGCGAATTGCGGGACCCATTGCTGAGGATGTGGTTGGACAATTATTACAGCATACCCGCGAGACGGTCCGTATCGAAGCTTGTGATGTGCTGCGGCAAATAGGGGGTACTCGTTCAATTCGTCGATTGAGCGATGTGGCCCAGCAGGATACCAGTAGCAACGTTCGGAAAGCGGCGTCACACGCCATGCAGAGAATCAAGAACGCGTCACGTCGGTAGATGTGCAGGTGACCGGGTATTGCGGAAAGAGGCACCGGCAGGACGGCATCAGATCCGATGGCAATTGTTTTGTTCTTGGCGCAAGGTCAAGATCCGAAACAGACGACCCGACCATCGACTAATGTGATGATTACATCGCCATTTCGGCTGATGGCCAGGCCCCAAGGAGCTGGAGCAGCCGGTAACGGTTGCGACCAGATTGGCTTGCCATCGCTTGGGTCTAACGCCAAGACAGCATGCGTCGGTTTGGTTTCTCCGTCTTCTTCTTGGGGATTCACTCGGCCCATTTCGCCGGCGGCGACCACCGCGTTACGACAAATGGCCAGTGCACGTGGGTCTCGGAGTGTGGTGTTTTGCCACACGCCGATCGGTTTGCCGTCCTTGGTCTTTTCTGTTGCCAGGCGAACGAGACGGTTGTTCGTTGCGCGGATGACCATATCGGTAGATGACACTTGAAGAAAATGGCCACCGAAATAACGAGAGGGGCCATTTTTCGGTGGTGCATAGAGAAGCTGGTCAAATACGCGCACCTCGTTGTCAACCACGAAGAGTTCGCGGCCTCGCGGAGCGCGTTGGAACATATCCTTCTTCGGGCGGCTTGGGAAAACTTCGGTTGCGCCGTCGGGGCGGTTCCACCATTCGTTGGTTAATTCGTTCAGGCATTTACCTGTTCGAGGGTCGTAGATTGCAGGTGAAACGACGTTCCCGCCGGCCAGGTAGAGGCGATTCGCATGCCACAAGAGATGACCTTGAACACTGATTCCGGTGACTTGTTGATCGTCTACCAGGTGTCCGGAGGCGTTGTTTTGCCAGCGGATCTTTCCTGTTGCTGCGTCTAATGCATAGACGTGAGTGCCGTCGTAGCTGGTAATTCCAGCTGCCGCATAAACGACGCCCTGGCGCGCCAGGACTCCGCTTCCAACTGGCCAGGTAGACAATAGCTCGCCGTGAACTGCAATACGCCGTTGTCCGGGGGCTGCCTGGAAACGCCATATCTGCTTTCCCGACGGTGAGTCAAAGCAGTAGACGTAACCATCGCCTGAGCCGACATAGATGTTGCCCAGATGAAATTCTGGAGGAAACCGGACTGCACCGCCGGTATACCCTGTCCACTTTTCCTTGCCGTTTGCAAGATTGACCGCTCGAACGGACCCGTCGCGACTGCTCCAGTAGACGGTATTGCCTGCGACAATTGGTGCTGTGGGCTCAACGCCACTACGTGAGTTGTGGAGCCAACGACGCCTGACGGTTGTCGCCACGGATGCCGCTGACGCGCCAGTGCGTTCGGCATTGGCCCGGTACTGTGGCCAATCCGCTGCAGTCAGTTCTACTGCGGGTTGTGTGGTAGCTGTTGGCGAAGTTTCCAGGCGATCGGTTTGGCTTGCTTCAGCAGAGAAGAAGAAGTCACCGGCAGGAGCGAGGCTGATCATACCGATCAAGGAATGGTTGCAGTCACACATCCATGGCCCCCAATAGAGAAGTCCTTCGGCAACGATGACACCATCCTGGCAAGCAGGCCGCATCAGGGGAATGCGCCGTGGGTAGTTTCCGGCCAGATCAAGTCGCATCGTTCCCGTGTGGCGATAGCCGCGCGTAAAGATGCTATCTACGGTGCCGGTGGCTCTGGTGCAATTCCCTCGATAACATTCGAGATCTGCCAGTACCTCTCCGGTCCGGTAGGCAAAGACCTTGCTGGTTTCGGTGCGCCCCATCGCGTATAAGCCATCTTCGCGAAGCACCAGTTGCAGGTTGCCGTGTGGGTATTGCCACATCAAATTTCCAGTCGTGGCATCGATTGCCACGAGCCGCTTTCTCTGAGGACCTGCGATAAACAGGCCGATGTCATTGGCTTTGGCATAGGCACTGCTGGCGAACCCTTTGCTGGCAGTTTGTGCACGATCGGCGGTACCGATCGCATCCAGTAAAGAGGGCTCTTCTGTATGCCATAGCTGGGTGCCTGTCATTGCATCGAGACAGGTCAGGAATGCCTGATTGCTGTAGACGAAAATCCGTCCCGCCGCCAGGCAGAGGGCGCGGCTGTCTATGGGTTTGGACCACTGGCGATGCCAGAGAATGTTTCCGGTTTGCGGATTCATGGCCAGCAAGGTTCTTCCAAATCCCCAGGCGTAGTTGCCTCCGTACTGTTTTCCCAATCCGGACCACGGCCAGCCAGCCGGTTTACGGTCGCCGCGAATTACCTCGTCAATTGGTTCCTGCGGGCCAACGAGTCCGTAGAGAATGCCGTCTTTCAGAGCGAGCCATTTCCAAACACCATCTGGATCGACGTTCGCTGGAATCTTGATTTCACTGCGTAGTTCCCCCGTATTGGCATCGATTAATTTGCACCCGGTATTATCCGCCAGAAATACAGTTTGGGGTGTGGCGATCAGTGTACTCCGGTGGATCATGAAGCCGGGTGTGAGGTCGCGTTGCCAGAGGTGCGTTCCGTTATAGGCGTTGATCGCAACCAGCTTGTTCAACCAGGGCCATTCTCGGCGTTTAAGCGCAATATGTCCGAAAGCCTTGAAGATTCTGCCCCCCGATGCGACCGTTACTTGTGGCATTGGCACATACCAGGGTTCCGCCAGGAACTGTGTCAGATAAGGTGCTTTGGCGTTCTGGTCCGTTGACTGCGGATTGTTGTCTGGGCCGTGGTAGGGATGACTCCAGTCGTCTGCTCCAGGCGGGCGGGCTTTCGTAATGATTTTGCTTCCGATTACTGCCTTGGCGCCAGGATGCAGAATACGCAAGATCTCTCGCCGGACCGGGGGCGCGACCTCTCCCTGTGTACCGATGACAAACAGGTTGTCAACGAAGTTGTCTGCCAGTGGTAGATGCTCGGGGGAACCATGTTCAACATAAACACGCGTACCCANCAGGCCTGCACGGTCCATTTCGACGCGCATTGCTTGGGCNGACGTGCGATTATTGAGTTGCACAAACCAAACCAGCTGGCTGGTTCGACAGAGTTCCACGATCAGNTTTGGAGTTGGTGTTCCGGTTAGTACTCCAATGCCGGAATAGGTCCCCGTCAGCTGGAGAAGAGTTTTTGCGTTCTGAAAACTGTGTGCAGGTATTACTGCTGTGCATGCCCACAATGTCAGCGATACGCATAAGGTCGGGAAGGATACTAGTCTGCGTGGCTTGCTACTCGACTGACGAAGGGCCGTGTTAGACATCAATGGAGCCTCCTGGTAGACCTTTGCCATGGCGAAACTTCACAGTCAGGAACTGAGAGCAGCCGGATTGTATCAACTCTCGTGGGAACGCGTGGCAACTGGACGGGAACTCAGATGAAAAATCGAGGCTATCCAGGCACACGTGGAGATGGCAAAAAACAAGCTCAGGGCGATCGAGATCTGTGGGACCGTGGTGGCGCGTGGGCTTGCGAGTAATACGGTCAACGCGAACAGATTATTTGCAGTGTGACCGAAGATTGCCGGCCAGATGCAGCCGCACCGCATTGCGATGATTCCCAGCCACAACGACAGGGGGAAAACTCCCAATGCGTGAATCGGACTGAGGTGGGCGGCGCTGAATAACAGGGATGTGACCAGGATGGCTTTCCATGATTGCCATGCCTTGAGCAAACGTGTCTGTACATAGCCCCGAAACAAAAGTTCTTCGCAGAGTCCCGGTACCAGTGTTGGCAACGAGAGTGCGAGCAAGCCAAAGAGTCCGGTATGGCCACCGTACAAACCGCCGAGCTCTTGCATTCGCTGACTCAAGTGGTCGGTTAGTTGTGAAATCAACAGTCCGGTGACAACGCTAATTACTGGTGTCGAAAGGGCAAATAAGATCCAAAAGCGTTTGGGCATGCTGCCCGCAGTGAGCCCCAATCTTTGGCGCCAGCCGTCAGGGGACAACCAGCTTCCGCCTAAAGCAAGGGCAGCGAGCATTAACTGCGGCAGGAGTGAGAAAAGGACCAGCATGCCCGGATAACGCGCCGCGAGTGGCTTAATGCCCTCACCTGCGGGAACGGACTCTTGGAGAGATTCGGCAGGCGGTCGCACCAATACGACGACCAGTGGTAGCAGTAAACCGATCGTTAGCATGCCCAGGATGGCGAGAAATCCTGCCAGTAACGCTGTCTCAACACGTGGCCGGATACGTTCCAGGCTACTGGGCAGTGGGGCAGAGCCGATTCCTTCGACCGCTGCTATATTTGGCGGTGGAATCTCGTCAACGTCTTCGGAGGCACTCAAATTACTACCCTTGGTCCAGTCTTCAGCCGCTTGGTCCCGGCCGCCTGCGAAAAGCGCGATCTTGCGTTGCACAGCTTGTTGCAGATCCTAATAGGTTTCTTGTTTGTTTCCAATTTGACGCACTTGGGCGATGAAAACCGGAGAACGTAACTTGTGCAAGGAGCTCGCTGATACACTTTGTTTCAGGAAGGTCTAGAATCGTTCCAGGAAGATTGAAGAATCGGTGGGGGCAGTCAAACATTGCTAACACCACGAAGATGATGTTTCCGCAGCTGGTTCTGCGGTGGCTGGAATCGATGTTGTTCCATACCGCAGAAGTTTTTTCCTTAGTGTGTCGGAGGGGCGGACCACTGCGGACTGGAGCCCCGCAGTTTGTCGAGTATGTGTTTTGAAGATGATGGTGGAGAATGAAAAAACAAGTGGCTTGGTGCATTTCACATTGCACCTGGTTTGTTTTCTGCGGCAGGCCCCTGCCCTGGAGCAGGTGACGTGGAACTCACCGCCAGTATGATTTGGTCTGGTGGATCCGTTTTCGGAGGTTGGGGTCCGTCTAGCTAGAACACGGGTGAACAATTCAGTGTCGACATCAGTGCTCGCATGTAACGGTGGAAAACCTGTTTTTCCTGAAGGGCCGCCGCCTTGGCCATTAATGGACCCAGGGGTTCGCGATGCGTTATTGACAGCGTATGCGGATGGAAGTTGGGGGCGTTATCACGGTCATCACTGTGATCAGTTGACTCAACAGCTGGCTGAAAGTCACCACATCGAATATGTCTGGTTGTGTGCATCGGGGACTGTCGCTGTCGAAGTTGCTCTTCGCGGGTTGGGGATTGGGGATGGCGATGAAGTAGTACTGGCAGCCTATGATTTCCCCGGCAATTTTCGAGCCATTGAGGCGGTGGGAGCGCGACCAGTACTGGTTGATATCGACCGCGAAACCTGGTGCTTGGACGTCCAGGCGGTCGAGGCTGGCGTGGGGGAACGGACTCGCGCGATACTGGTCTCTCACTTGCACGGCGGCTTGGCGTCGATGTCTGAACTGCGTGAGTTGGCAGATCGCCATGGGGTGGCCATTGTCGAGGATGCCTGCCAGGCTCCGGGAGCACGCGTCGACGGTCGCATCGCGGGCACATGGGGTGATGTGGGTGTGCTTAGTTTTGGAGGTAGTAAATTGCTGACTGCTGGGCGCGGCGGAGCAATTGTGACCAACAGACAAGATGTCTATCAACGCGCCAAGATATTCTGCGAGCGCGGAAATGACGCATTTCCTCTAAGTGAATTACAGGCTGCGGTACTCTTGCCACAGCTAGAGAAATTGCCTGATCGTAATCGAGTGCGTGCTGAAAATGTTAGCAGGTTGCTTGCGCAGTGCGGCGGATGGAGTTGGTTGCAGCCATTGGGCGTGCCAGACTCCGGCCAACAAGCTAGTTACTATAAACTTGCCTGGAAAGTTTTCCAGGGAGCGGGATCGCCCTGTACGCGCGAGGAATTTCTGAGGGTAATACAAGCCGAAGGTGTAGCAATTGACGCAGGGTTTCGAGGTTTCGGTAAACGCAGCGCACGTCGCTGTCGTCAAGTTGGCGATTTAGTGAATAGCAAATTGGCAGCCGAAGATACCGTCTTGTTGCACCATCCAGTTTTGTTAGAGCCATTTGCAGTAATTGACCAGTTAGCACAGGCGATCAGCAAGGTGGTAGATTCGTTCTAGTAATGGCAGGAGGCAGCCGGGCCTTTTGCGACTCAACAGGTACTGGCTGCGAGATGATCACGATCATGTTTGACGTCGTAGTTCTGGCTGAGATCTGGCCATTCTCCAGTAGCCTCATGCTCTGGTGGGCTGCTGCTGGAGCGTTTCCGATTGTGATGCACCTGTGGAATCGCCAGCGTTATCAGAGTACGGACTGGGCTGCCACGCGGTTTCTCCACGCCGCGTTGATAAAGCAGTCGTATCTTGATCGACTTCGACGTTGGTTGCTCCTGGCCACGCGGGTTTTCATTCTGGTGTTGTTTGCTAGTGCGTTAGCCAATCCTCAGTTTGCCACAGTTTCCTTGCCCGACTCCGTTTCACCAAATCTAACCAGTACTCACACGCTTCTCGTCCTGGATGACTCGTATTCTATGGCTGCCACCCGTTCGCAGGAGACCTTGTTTTCTCGTGCGAAACAGGCAGCGCAGGATCTCGTTGGTGCGGCAGTTCAAGGTGAAGCGTTTACGCTGATTGCGATGGGAAACGAGCACGGTCCGGTCATCCACTACCCGTCATTTGATGCAGCGCGAGTGGCAAGTGAATTAGAACGCTTGCCGATTGCCGGCGGTGATTCGAAATTGGTGACCGTATTGGGCAGTATTGAGAGGTCGATTTCTGCTGCACGGCAAAAGTTTCCGCGCTTGACCAGTGCGAGAGTCTGTTTTTTTACAGATTTGGGATACAACACCTGGAGTGTCCTCGCTGGAGACACTGTTCGGGATCGTCTCAGGCGAATCGGACAGAGCGCTGAATTGTTTGTCATCGATGTAGGGGCTGCCCCGGGTAGTAATCTTGCTGTTAGTCGAATCCACCAGCGCCAGAGGCTGGTCACAACTCAACAAGTCATCGATTTTGTTGCAGAAGTGCATAACTTTTCTGATCAGGATCAAGATGAACAGCCACTGAAAATCTGTGTCGATGGACAGGTTGTAGAAAACAAGATGTTTCGTGTTGCGGCGAACGAAACTGCTGCAGTGAAGTTTCAGTATCGGTTTCGTACTGTCGGTGAACATCAGTTAAGAATTGAATTGCCGCCTGACTGCCTATTGATCGACAACGAGTGTTGGCGTTGTGTTCCGGTTAGAGACTCGGTCAACGTACTTTGTGTTGGTGGAAAACCAGGTGCTGCGAGGAGTCTCGCATTAGCAATTGAACCACGCCGGATCGATCCGATCATTTCCGTTGAGCTGGCTGCTGAGTACGAACTATTGGAACGCACCTTGGATGAGTTCGATGTCGTCTTCTTGTGTAATGTGGGACGCATTGGTGCCGATGAAGCAGCCGTGTTGGGGCGTTTTGTACGGGGCGGAGGTGGCCTGGCGGTATTCTTGGGTGATCAGGTTCAGCCCGACAGTTACAACGCGTGGGTGGAGGCTGAGGGTACGATGCAGTGTTTGCCATGCAAGCTGGGGGAACTGATTGCACCAGCGGATGCCAGTGCTGGATTTCTGCTCGATCCGATTCGCTATGAGCATCCCGTAGCGGAGATCTTTCGGGGTGTTCCTGGTTCAGGGTTGTTCCAAATCCCGACCTACCGATACGTGCAGCTGCAGATCCCGGAAGATGACAAGACAGAGATTGTTTTCCGGTTTTCTGACAGTGGGGATCCAGCGCTTGTAGAACGTAATTGTGGGAAGGGTCGTTGTTTAGTATTTGCCAGCGCCGCTTCCATGGAGTCCGTTGATCGCAGTCACCCTCAACGGATCCCTTGGACGATTTTGCCGACTGCCGGTGATTTTGTGTCCCTGGTTCAGGAAATGCTCAGTCGGCTAACTGGGGGAAAAACAGTCGGTCGTAATCTGAAGGTCGGTGGCCAGCTCGTGGGTGAGTTTGAACCGACAAACCATATTCCGAACTGTCAGCTCTTTCTGCCAGATGGCCTGCGGCAGCTTGTCAAAGGAAAATGGTCTGCGGAGCATCCGGAACGGTTCCGCTGGAGTTACTCACGTACCCAGCAGGTCGGGATTTACCGAGTCGAGCCTGTTGCAGCACCGATCCAGGCACAATTGTTTGCTGTCAATCTGGACGTGCAAGCTGGAGAAAGTGAACTGCGGCGCGTTGACCGAAGTCTCTTACCGCCGTTCTTTCGATATGGAGTGCATCAGCCGTCGGTGGATAGCCTGGGGCTGACGGAAGTTGCCGACCGCGAATATGGCTGGCACCTCTTGGCTTTCGTGTTGTTAATGTTGTTATTTGAGTCCTGGTTGGCGGGACGCCCTGGGGAAGTCGCATTGCGTTTTGCGTAGTTCTTTCGCGCCGGTGCTTGTCCATTCTCCGGAACCGTGGAAATGTCGAATCGTTCACTACTGACGGCGGTGGCTGTCGACGGGCTAGGCCGTGATGTGGTCTACACGGCTTCCTGGCAACCGCCGGTCTGGGTACCTGCCTTGGTTCTGGCCACGGCCAGCATCGTCGTATTTGCCCTGTACAGGCGAGAACGCCAACTGATAAGCCGATTCCGGTGTGGCTTGCTGATCTTGTGTCGTTTGGCAACAGTTGGTCTGGTCGTGTTCATGTTGTTTGGGTGGATGCGACGTGAGTACCAGACAGTGCTTCCCGATCTGGTTGTGTTGATTGACAATTCTGAGAGTATGGCCCACGAGGATCAGGTGGTTGACGTAGCTGCAGAGGAACAATTAGCCAGGGAATTGCGACAGGTTGGCTTGAGGAACGCATCGCGAATCAATCTCGCCAGGTTGTTCTTGTTGGAACGTGGAGAATCGCTACTCAAACGACTTGCCAGCAATTACAACCTCCATCTTCGCAATTTAGTTTCAAGTGACAGGAGTCCGGCAGCGTCGATCCCCGCGAGTGTCGTGAGAGGATTGGTAGCGGACGGGAAGTCGAGTCAGTTAGGCCGGCGCGTGCGCGAGCTGCTTGAGCAACAACGTGGTCGCGAGACCGTAGCTTTAGTTGTGTTTTCAGATGGCATTACAACGGAAGGTGAATTGCTTAGCGAAGTAGCGGATGATGCGCGACGACAGGGAGTTCCGTTGTATATAGTGCAACTAGGCAGCAGTAGCCCACGGCGGGATTTGCGGATTTCAGACCTGGTGGCTGATCGGACGGTATTTCCACACGATTTAGTGACGGTCTCAGTGAATCTACATTCCGTAGGTTTGTCTGTGAATGACGTGACGGTCCGGTTACGTGAAGAAGGTATCACCACACCAGTGACGCAAGTCACGGTTTCACTTGATGCAAATCAATCTCGCAGGGTTAATTTGTCATTTCGACCTGATGCCGAAGGTGTCTTCAATTACGTGATCGAAGTAGATTCCCAAGCTGACGAGCAGCAGTTCGCAAATAACCGCTTGCCTTACACGTTGGTGGTTGAAGACGCACGGATCCACGTGCTTTTTGTGCAGGACTACCCGAGTTACGAATGGAGGTACCTGACGACATTGCTCGGACGGACTTTGCAACGTAATGGATCTCCAGGTCAATCTATTGAGATGACGACTATTTTGCATCAAGCAGAGGCCGGGTTTGTTGCAGAGAATACGATGACCCTCGATACCCTGACTAATGAGGCTCTTAATCCTGAGAAAGTTGATGTGGTTGTTTTCGGGGATGTGGATCCAGCACGTATGAGTCAGGATCTCATGGAGCGTCTGAGGGAAGTTGTCGTTAAGGAGGGACGGGGAATTGTATTTCTGGCGGGTCCGAGATTTACTCCGCTTGCCTATCGAGAGACGCCCTTGGCCGCGTTACTGCCGATTGATTTGGCCAAGACCCAACTTCCTTCCCCAGCGAGTGCAGTTTCTGAAAATGTGACGTTTCAGGCGAGATTGACCGCGCTGGGCCAGGCGACGGAATTTATGAGGTTGGTTGATGATTCTCAGGATAATCAACGCGTATGGCGTGATTTTCCTGAGCTGCACTGGATGCTGGAGGCGTCCGCTGTATTGCCTGCTGCCCGGGTCCTGGCAATTCACCCACGCCGCGTTGCAGAGAGCGGGGAGCCATTGCCTTTGATAAGCATGCAATTTGTGGGTAGAGGCAAGGTCGTTTATCACGCCACTGATGAAAGTTACCGATGGTCTCGACACCCTGAAGGAGATCAGCACTATGCGCGGTATTGGTTACAACTTATTCGTTATCTATGCCCCTCGAGGAATAGCGCAGCCGAAGCTCCGGTGAATTTGCAAGCCGGTCGTGACGAATACAGGCTTGGTGATCTGGCGAGAATAGTGTTGCATTTTGGTGACGAACGTTTGGCGCCGGCGGGAGATGATGGTGCCGTGGTAGTCGTGCAGAGACAGGGAGGGCGGCGGCACCGAGTTGCAATGTCACGCATTGACAATCGGCGCGGCGAATTTGGTGGCGAAATTGCGGCGTTGCCTGTGGGGGAATATCGAATCTGGTTGGCCGAACCGGCCCTGCCAGAGCACTCGCCCACGGCGCAGTTTGCGGTGCGTAATCCGGATGATGAATACGTGCGACTGAGAGTCGACTCAGAAGAGTTGAAATCTGCAGCGGAACGTTCGGGTGGACGTTACTATGCAGGAATAGAAGCCCGGCGTTTAGCGAGAGATTTGCCTGCGGGGAAACAAGTCCGCATGCAGGCCTTGCCACCAACTCCAGCCTGGAACACAGGGTGGCTCGCTGCATTGTTCGTTGGGCTGTTGGTTGTCGAGTGGTCGCTACGCAAGCACAGCGCACTGCCGTAGGCTCGCGTTCCTTCGAACAGATGTGCGGCAGGAGTACGGCCGTGGATCACTGACTGGTTGCTTGTTGAGAGCCTACTTTGTTTTCGGCTTGTTCCACTAGTGTCGATGCGTTGGCCCACAGTTGCCTGATTTCTGCGGCAATGAAGAATGAACCAGTGACACAGATCAGATCTGACGGCGTGGCCAGGTCTTGAGCCTTCCGCCATGCTTCGGCCGGCGTGGCGGCCACATGGATTTCGGAAAGTGACCCCAGGCCTGTGTTTTCCTTCATCAGAGCGATCTCTTTGAGAATCTCTTTGGCTGCTAAGGCTCTGGGATTGTTGCGATAGCGGGTGACGACACAATGGGTAAAACGCGGGAGCAGCACCTGTAACATGCCTGCTGCGTCTTTATCTTGGCTGGTGGAGAAAATCAGGATGGAAGAGCCAGGAGTCTGGAAGTGTTCAGCGAGCGTTTGATTTAGTGCTTTGGCAGAAGCTAGATTGTGGGCAGCATCAACAATGACCACTGGATGTTTCGAAAGGGTTTCTACCCGTGCGGGGCAAGACACGTTGTACAGGCCAGCGCGGATGTGGTGGTCTTGGATTTGCCAGCCTTGGTCCTGTAGTTGCCGGATTGTAGCAACTGCAAGCGACGCATTAGCGGCCTGGTGTGTCCCCAGCAATGGCACGCGTAAATTAGTGAGAGATCCGTGATGTGGGTCTCGCAAATCTTGATAGGTAAGAGTCGTAGTTGCGGTTGTCGAATCGGAGGGGCTGGCTGGATGTTGTGTCGGATTGCTGACTTCGGACACTGACCGATTGGTTACATCAAACGAAAACTGTTGATCGAGTGAGAAGAGAGGTGCGTCTCGCTGTTGGACGATCCGGTGGATAACGTCCCGGGGTTCGGCCTCTGTGACTCCACTGATCACCGTGATTCCAGGTTTGACAATCCCAGCCTTTTCAGCAGCGATTTCAGCGAGCGTGTTTCCGAGTTGCGCAGTGTGGTCCAGGCTGATGCTGGTTATTACGGAAATCAACGGCTGGCAAATGTTGGTTGAATCGAGGCGGCCCCCCATGCCTACTTCGATGACGGCAATGTCGACAGAACTTGTCGCAAAATGCAACCACGCGAGTGCAGTAGTCAGTTCGAAATAAGTGGGGCTTGCCGATTCCTGTTTTTCAAGTGTCGTTACCACAGAACGGAGCCGGTCGACCAGCGTTATCAGTTCTTGCTGGCTGCAATTTTCACCATTGACCTGGAAACGCTCTTCGAGTTGATGCAGATGCGGAGAAGTGTAAAGGCCGGTCCGCAACCCGGCATGGACCAGGATGGATGAGATCATAGAGGCGGTAGATCCCTTGCCTTTGGTGCCCGCCACATGCACCACCGGAACACGGTCTTGCGGATTGCCTAGTTCCGCCAGGAGTTTGCCCATGCGGTCGAGTTTGAAGTTCCGCATTGTCTGCGCGGCCGCTGGGTTTCGCTCGTAATTGATTCGGTCGAGTAGAAACCCCAAGGCCGCACGATAGTCGGAATCGACAGCTGAATTCTCCATGGTTTCTCCGCGAGCGGATCTCGACGCTTTGCGCGACGAAGAGTGAAGCCGCAGTATAATATTAGGATAATGCGCTACCGCGTTATCGGCGGTAGAAACTGGATGAGCGGTTTCTCGAACTAAGGGGCTGGAAGCCCTGTGGTGACCTCCTGCCTGGTCAAGTCAGGTGGTCTCTAACGATTACATCACGCCCAAATGACCAACCTCGGCGAAGTAGCATGCAGAGGAATCATCGATCCTTGCGGGGTATTTACTGCCGGCTTATAGTGAGTCATTCGGCTGTAATTGGTCCAGGAAATGCAAGATTTCGGGGGATTTTCTCGCAGTCTTGAACCCATATTCCAATCCGACCGTACAAAAACAAGGCAGCTTGCATTTGGATTTCTTTATCGATATTTCAGCTGAGAGATTCTACCTGGCACGTTGCTTCAGATGAATGGCGCGTTTGGTACTTCGGGTACGATCACTCATTTCAACAAGTTTCTGGTTGCTGAAGTCTGCGAGCATTCGCACGAGCATTCACCATTGTTCAGATCGGTCAAAGATTTGGCCAGGAAATACCTTTCAGGATAAAGGCCCATGTCAGTGGAAACGGTGACAAACCCGGAGCCGGCTACACCAGAGACGGAACCGTCTGAGGTCGTCATTGAAACTCGCAACTTGCGTAAGGTTTATCGTGATTTTTGGGGTCGCGAGAAAGTGCGCGCTTTGAATGCACTTGATCTGGAAGTGCGTCGCGGTGAGATTTTTGGACTTCTCGGCCCTAATGGTTCAGGAAAGTCGACAACGATCAAACTATTACTGGGATTGCTATTTCCCACGAGCGGGCAGGCGCTTGTGTTTGATCGTGACGCGAGCGATGTCGAAAAAAATGAACGCATCGGCTATCTGCCAGAAGAGTCCTACCTCTACCGATTCTTGAATGCTGAGGAAACACTTGATTTCTACGGGCGTTTGTTCGATATGGACGCCCAGACGCGTCGTGAACGAGTTGATTCGCTTATCGATATGGTCGGGCTGGAATGGGCGAAACGCCGTCAGTTGCGTGAATATTCCAAAGGAATGACTCGGCGGATTGGATTGGCACAGGCCTTAATTAACGATCCCGAATTGATTCTCCTGGATGAACCAACGACTGGGTTGGATCCAATTGGTACGAGAGAGATGAAGGACTTGATTATCAAGTTGCGGGAACAAGGCAAGACGGTTTTGATGTGCAGCCATTTGTTAGCCGACGTGCAAGACGTCTGCGACCGAATTGCGATCCTGCATCAGGGAGACCTGAAGGAAATGGGGCGTGTTGATAGTCTGTTGACAGTAAAAGACGTTACTCAAGTACAGGCTCGTGGTTTAAGTGCGGAGGCTGAAGACGAAATTCGGGAAGTGATTAGCAGACACGGTGGCAAGTTAATGGCGATGGAGCATCCGACGTCGACACTGGAGGAGTTGTTTTTGCGGATCGTACGCGATAGCGAAGAACGTCCTGGGCGCCGAACTGTGGAACATGAATGAGGCTTGTCTCTCTCGTCTGTGATGTTAGACCTGCGGTGACGTCTATTTTTTGGCTGAAAAACAATGGTTGTTGACGAATTAGAACTTCTCTCCTTTCTCGAGTGGCTGCTGCCCGGTGGCGATGGCAGCGAAATGAAAATCGGCGCGCTAGGGGTGTTCTTGCTGATTGTGCCCGCGCTTTCAGCCACTGTGGCCTTTGTGTGTTACCTGTTTTCCGTGGCCCGGCATGGTCCTTCGGAAGGGTTTTACACCGTCGCACGCACCGTTGCGGCAGGTGTCACAGACATTTCTCACATATCGCCCCGGCGCGTATGGGCGATGGCTCGGCTGGCGATTAACGAGGCCGTTCGTCGGCGCGTGCTGATTGTTGTTGCGATATTCATGTTGGTCTTGTTGTTCGCTGGCTGGTTTCTAGATAGCGGCAGTGAACATCCCGCCCGACTCTACATCAGTTTCGTATTGACGATGACGACGTATCTGGCGCTTGCCTTAGGGCTTTTGTTGAGTACGTTTAGCCTTCCCAACGATATCAAGAATAAGACGATCCATACGATTCTCACAAAGCCAGTGCGCCAAGTGGAAATTGTATTGGGGAGAATTCTTGGCTTTGTTGCGGTTGGTACCGCGATGCTCGTGGTGATGGGGTTTGGAAGCTATTTGTTCGTGCGCAGAGGCCTGAGCCATACGCACGCGGTTGAGTCTGTCGAACGAGTTGAGGGCGTGGCGGGTGGACAGGAGGAGAATCCTGTGGTGTGGCGGGGCACCCTTACGTCCGAAGACCGCCATACCCATACGTTTGAAGTGCATCAGAATGGTGAAGGTCAGACTGATATTCAACGCGGCCACTGGCACCAGGTCCGAGTCGTAAAACAATCGGGACAAGATGGCAAACCTGTTTTTTCGATCGGCCCTCCCCAGGGGTGGTTGCAAGCGCGCGTTCCGATTTACGGCGGATTAATGTTTCTCGATCGTAACGGGCAATCAGCGCAACAAGGAATCAACGTCGGTAAGGAATGGGACTACCGTGGGTACATTGAAGGTGGCTCGCAGGCGGCGGCCATTTGGACCTTCAGCGGTATTACCGAACAGGCTTTTCCAGAGCAGTTGTCGTTGGAATTGAATTTGCGCGTGTTTCGTAGCTTCAAGGGTGAAATCGAAAGAGGCGTGTTGGGTAGTATTTACTTGAGTAATCCTGACAGCGGCGCAGCGATGCGAAGTGTTCCGGTGAGCTTCGAAGCTAAAGAATTTAGTATCGATGAGATTGTTTTTGGCCGGTCACTGGATGTTATTGAAAGAGACGGGATTCCACGTGAGGGTGACATTTTCAAGGACCTAGTTAGCAAGGATGGAGCACTCAATGTGATTGTTCAGTGCTCCGAACGCGCTCAGTATTTTGGAATGGCTCAGGGTGATGTTTACGTGCGGTCCGCGGATGCGCCCTTTTTCATGAATTTTTTCAAGGGTTACATCGGCATTTGGCTGCAGATGGTGATGGTCACTGCTTTCGGTGTCATGTTCAGTACATTTCTAAATGCCGCAGTGGCAATGTTGACAACTTTTAGTTGCGTAATACTCGGCTTCCGCAGTGAATTTGTCTCTGATATCCGAACAGGAGATCTCGAAGGCGGTGGGCCGATCGAGGCGACGGTACGTTTGTTGACTCAAATGAATTTAAGTGGTGAGTTCTCCGACCAGTTAGTGACCAAAGTGGTTCAATTTGTAGATCAGGGTTTGCTCCTGTTAATGTCATTTACTGCAAACATCCTTCCGAATTACAATGCATTTGATACGACAGATTACGTTGCCTACGGGTTTGATATTTACGGCGGTTTGTTGAGTCGAAATCTAACGATCGGTTTGGTGTATACTTTGGCAGCAGCCTTGGTTGGTTACTTTTTCTTGAAGACACGAGAAGTCGCGGCATGAATCAAAACGCCACGGTCACTCGAAAAGCGGTTTACATCGGAACGATTGCAGTTCTGTTGATTCCTCTGTTCTGGCTCGGACAGCCACCTGTTACCGAGGAACAAGGCCGCCGCCCTGGCGGCCTTCTATCTCAAGTTCGAGAGCGTGAAGAATTAGCGCAAGCAAGCTTGGGGGATATCGATCCTGCCAGTGAATCGATGCGTTTGGTCACTTTGGGCATGCGTGGCGTCGCTGCCAATATTCTGTGGAGCAAGGCCCACGACTATAAGATCCGAGAAGACTGGGACAACCTGGCAGCGACACTCAATCAGATCGCCAAGTTGCAGCCTAATTTTATCTCGATTTGGGAATTCCAGGCTCATAACCTCTCCTATAACATCTCTGCGGAATTCGACGACTATCGCCATCGGTATCGCTGGGTGACGCGGGGCATTCGGTACTTGTTGGAAGGTACCGAGTTCAACCGAAGTCATCCTCGGTTACTGTGGAGTGTCGGCTGGTTTACTGGCCAGAAGATCGGACTTGCGGATGAAAAGCTGCAATACCGTCGCTTGTTTCGTGTTGATGACGAATTCCACGCAGATATGCGTCCCATTCGCAGGCGCGCCGGAATTGACATGGATTCTTTCGAGGTGCTCGGTCCCGACCGACTACCTGACAACTGGCTTGCTTCTCGTCTCTGGTTCAAATTAGGGCAAGAAGTCATCCTGAACCGAGGGCTCAGGAATGACATTCAAAGCATCACGACTTACCAGGGTAAGGACAATATCACGAGCTATTACGGCAAGAGTCCCTTGATTTACCATTCCAACGTGGCGATGGCTCCGATCAATTATGCCACTGCTCTGGAGCAAGAGGCGTATTTTGATTTGCTGCTATCGGCCTGGCAGCTTGCTTCTGATGAATGGGATCTTTTTGGGAACCGACAGATTCCGACAACATGGGGAGTTAATCTCCGGTTGAATGAACTTGAGGACTTGCATAAGCAGAACCAGGAAATTGTCTCGGACCTGGAGCAATACAAGCCAGGTTTGAAGGAAGAAATCTTGAAGGCAAAACGTTCCACGCTGCCCGAAGAGATGCAGTCTGCGTTGTCAAAGCCTGACAAAGAGCGGACGATGATGGACTGGGGTAACGTCGAGATGTCGAAGAAGTTACTTATTGTTCTGCCTCAAGAAATGGTGGCTCACTCGGGATTTCCAAAGGCCCACCGCGTTAAGGCTCGAGCCATAGCGCAGCAGGCAAGCGATCTTGAGTTGCAGGCCGATCGAATTGAACGTTACCGTTCGATTGTTAATTACGAATACTGGAAAACCCGTTGCGACGTAGAGCAATTGGAGACAACATTACGAGCCCGGCGTTTGGTTCATGAAGGTGAGGAATTGCTTGATGCGACCAAGTTAGACGAGGCTCGAACGGCTTTCGAGGAAGCTTTTGTCATTTGGGGTGACATTTACAAACAGTATCCGAATCTCATGGGTGACGTGACATCGGAAGATGTTTACCACTCGACCCTGTCGTATGAACGTCTGTTGAGTCAACTGGACCTTCCTTTTCCCACCGATTTTCCCTTGATGGAAATGGCTAATGCGTTTCGGCGTGCTGAAGGCCTGAAGGAATTGGATGTGGCTGACGACGCCGATGCGGTCGTTGCCCCAGCGGACCGTGATGGGGCAGAGAAACAGCCCGAGGACGTTCAAGAGACGTCTCCCCCGGCAACCGAGAAATCACCCACGGATGGCCAAGAAAAACAAGCAGCTGAGCGGCAAGGCCGATAAGGCTAAGTCCAATAGCTTGCAAACGATTTCGGAGAATCGGAAAGCACGCCACCGGTTTGCAGTGCTGGAAACACTTGAATGTGGAATTGTGCTGCTGGGTAGTGAAGTCAAGAGTATGCGAGATGGCCGGCTTTCGCTTGATGAATCGTATGCTCGTGTGCGTGATGGTGAGGTATGGTTGCTGGGTTGTGACATTCCTGAGTATCGGCAGGCAACCATTTGGAACCATGATTCGAAACGACCCCGGAAACTGCTTCTGCATCAGCGTGAAATTCGTAAATTTGCCGGGCAGGCCCACGAGAAGGGCCTGACTCTCGTCCCCTTGAAACTTTATTTCAACAAACGGGGGGTTGCGAAAGTGCTCTTGGGTTTGTGTCGTGGCAAGAAATTGCACGACAAACGTGAGGAAATGAAGAAGGCTGACGTCGCGCGGGACCTCCGTCGAGCCATGCATCGTCGTTAACTTGCGATTCACGCAGGCAGGCGGAGCCCTGGTGGAATCTATCTGATAGGTGCCAAAGCAATATGCGGTTGCTTTTCGAATAACCTGGAACAGGTGAAAGACTGAAAGGGCTGTTGGGCGCGAGCGCCCCAACTATCTGCCTTCGCATCAGCTGATTAGTCCTTGACGCGGCTTGAATGTTTGGTCAACAATCGTGCAACACGAATACCCCCTCATCTCGGTTTCTGCCGATTACGATGTTGCGACTTGAAAACGTCCGAAAGTCCTTCCGCCAGCCCAACGGAGAGACCCTCGAGATCCTGGATATTCCCTTATTTGAAATACAAGAGGGAGAGCAGATGGTCTTGTTGGGGCGCAGTGGTTGTGGCAAGACGACTTTGCTTCATGTCATTTCCGGGATTCGGACAGTTGATAGCGGCAAGGTGGTCTTGGATGGTTTGGATTTAAGTAAGCTTTCGGAAGCCGGCAGGGATCGACTGCGCGCAGCTAATTTGGGTTACGTATTTCAGACGTTCAATTTGCTGCCAGGATTTTCGGCCCTTGAAAACGTTCTGTTGGGGATGACGTTCGCCCGCCGAAAACGTGATCACGACCGCGCCCAGGACCTGTTGGGACGCGTCGGGTTAGCTCATCGCGTCAAACATAAGCCGCAGTCCATGTCGGTTGGCGAGCAGCAGCGAGTGGCTGTGGCACGTGCGCTGGCGAACCGGCCACGTTTACTATTGGCGGATGAGCCGACTGCCAATGTTGACCCCGCCAATCAGCAGAACATGATCGATCTCATACGCGATACGTGTCAGGAGGAGAAGATCGCATTACTGATGGTCACGCATGGCGCTGAAGTGGCCCGCCAGTTTGATCGAATAGACCATCTCGAAGAGATCAACCGCGTTGGAGTCGTTCAGGGAGAGAGGATGCCGGCTGATGATGGGTAAGTACAGGCAAACGCAACGCAGTCTAAAGGGATCCCGAGTGGAAGTGAGGGGGAGCCTGCTGCATATGGATGCCAGATGTGGCGCTGTCAGATATGGGAAATGAGAGGTACTGCAGCGAGTAGTGCGGAATGGAGCGTTCTTTGGTGATTCAGTCAGGCCGAGTTTGTCGTGGTGTCGTATCGCGTGCGGTCCCGCTGGGGTTTGTCGGAGTCCAGGTGTTCTGATGAGTCTTTGGACAATTGCTTGGCGTAGTATTCGGCAGCGGGGATTAGCCTCGTTGTTGACTGCTGCATCGATGGCTTTGGGCGTGACCCTGGTGGTGACGGTTCTGGCCATTTATGGCCTTCTGTCGGAGTCGTTCCGGCGGAACTCAAGCTTTGGCTACAACATGATTGTTGGTGCCAAAGGCGGTAGTCTGCAGTTAACGTTGAATTCGGTTTATTACTTGAGTGATCCGATCGAGAACATTCCCTACGATTACTTTCTGGAGTTTTTTCCGACGCCAGAACGCGATCAGCAGTACCAGAATTCTCTGCAGAGGCAGGCTTTCGATATGAACTGGGATGCCCGGCTCACGGGCGCCCTGGTGGGGCACGGCGCGGGCGGAATTGCGGCCCTGGCTGAGTGTGTTGTTGCCGACGCAATCGAAGAAGCGACTGCGAAGCAATGGGACTACAGCGAGTTTTTTGTGCAGCGGTCGGGCAGGCCTCGTGTAGCGGCTCTTGAAGTTGGCAGAGAGACACGCTACGGCGCTTTCATCGACCTTGCTATCCCTTTATGTCTGGGAGACTATCTCGATCAATTTCGAGTAGTCGGGACGGTTCCCCAGATGTTTGATGAACTGCGTTACGGTGACAATCGAGACCAGGTTTACGAATTCCAGCAAGGCCGGAACTTCAAGACTTGGAGCCAGGAAAATTCGTATTTTGAAGCCGTCGTAGGTGCGGTGGTTGCTCGTGAATTGGCTTTGAAGATTGGCCAGCGGGTGGCACCTTCGCACGGTGCAGAAGAAGGTGAAGCACATGCTCGAGAATTTACGATTGTCGGGATTCTCAGCCCAACCGGGACGCCACAGGATCGTGCGGTATTTATCAACATGGAAGGTTTTTACCTGATGGAAGATCATGCCAAGCCGGTCGAAGTGGGCGACGATGAGGAAGAAATGGCATCGCCTCAGATTGCTGGGGAAACCGACGAGTTCTTGACCCCCTTGCCTGTGGAACAACGCGAGGTAACCGCCGTACTGTTGAACACCAGGCAAGCCAGTCATGCGATATTTATGGAGAATCTGATTGACGAAGGGAATGTGGCGCAAGCTGTCCTGCCTGTAGAAGAAGTGTTTAGGCTGTTTAATGTACTGGTCCGTCCGCTGCAGGCGGTGTTGCTGGGACTGACGGTGATGATTTGTGTGGTGTCTGGAGTCAGTATTATGGTCAGTATTTACAACTCAATGAGTGAGCGACGACACGAGATCGCAGTAATGCGGGCCCTGGGTGCTGGACGCGAAACCGTGATGGCTGTGATTTTGCTGGAATCAGTTATGCTCGCCCTGTTAGGTGGAGTGAGTGGCTGGGTTGCGGCACATGGCTTGTCCGCCTTGCTGTCACCGTTGATTGAATCCTATACAGGGGTGTCTATCGGTTTTTTTGACATTGCCCCGGCGACGATCGATTTAGGGACGTTACTGGGTGCTCAGGACCATCTGGGATTGATGATTTCTCCGGAATTGTTAATTGTTCCGGGATTGATCGGGTTGGCAGTCTTGGTCGGATTTGCACCCGCGGCCGTGGCCTACCGCACCGATGTCGCTGCTTCCTTGGGTAAATAAACCGTGGCGTGGAATTCCATCGCCGGGTGGTGTTGGCATGATGAACGTGTCGTTGATGTGAGATAAGGTGGTTTTCCAGGGTGATTCTTAAGTTGCGTTTGCTACTCGAATATGAGTAAATAGAGCCTTGCGAATTATCGGTGTTGTCGTCAGTCGATGCGGCGCACCGCCAGGTAGAGGCGTAAGCGTCTGCCTGACTTGATTGCCGACACCCCGCGAACGCTGTAGTGCGCGGTCAGAGGTTTTCGATTTCGGCCGTTTGCCTTGCCACTTCGATTCAATTTTTCATTCAAGAGAGAGTAGGTCATGGTGCGACGCGTTGTCCTCTCGATAGTGCTGTTGGTTCTGGCGTTTGACGCGGTTGCACGCCAGGCACTGGCCTGCCCTTTCTGTGCTGCCCAGTCTCAGACGTTCACCGAAGAATTTGCGTCGATGCATGTGGTTGCCTTGACCCGTCTGGTAAGTGGTCCTCCTGCGGCGAAGAAGGATGCCAAGCCTGGGAAATTGTCGGGAGAAGATGTTCCCAAGGCAGTGTTTGAGATCACCAAAGTGCTCAAGGGGAAGTCACTAGTTGGAAAATTGAAACGGATTTCGACTTTGTATTTCGGTAAGGCTAAGCCGGGGCAGTCTTTCTTGATCATGGGAGTGGATCCGCCCAAGATTATGTGGACTACGCCACTTGCACTGACGGGGCGCGGTGAGAAATATCTGGCCCGCCTTGGTGCTGTTCCGACGGAGGGAGCGAATCGACTTCGTTTCTTTCAATCGCATTTGGAAGACGAAGATGAAATGCTGGCCCGCGACGCTTACGACGAATTTGCCAAGGCCCCCTATGACTGGGTGATCGCTCTGAAGACGGAAATGGACCATGAGCAACTGATTCAGTGGATCAAGGACGAGAATGTTCCTGCCAGCCGTAGACGACTGTATTTGACGATGTTAGGTGTCTGTGGAACGTCAGAGGATTTGCCTCTCTTGGAACGGTTCTTGAAGTCGAAAGACCGCCGAAAGAAAGCAGGCTTGGACGCGATGATTGCCTGCTATCTGACATTACGTGGTGCCCAAGGAATGCCACTGATTGAAGAGTTGTTTCTGAAGAACAAAAAAGCTGAATATGCCGACACGTACGCAGCGATTATGGCGATTCGTTTTCATGGTACTCAAAGCAAGTTAATTCCGCGTAAAAGGTTACTGGTTGGGTTGCGTTATATGCTTGACCGGCCACAGCTTGCCGACCTTGTGATCCCCGACCTGGCCAAATGGGAAGACTGGTCGCAGATGGCGCGGCTGGTGTCTCTTTTCAAAGATGCCGACGAGAAGTCGAGCTGGGTACGTGTTCCGGTTATCAACTACTTGAGAGCATGCCCATTGCCTCAGTCGAAGGAACACATCAAAGAGCTGGAAAAGGTGGATCCCGCTGCGGTCAAGAGAGCACGTACGTTCTTTCCCTTTGGCGTAGACAAAAAGGATCCGAAAGCGTCCTGAGGCCTTGGCTGTGTTATTCTCAAGCTGCCGTGATCGGCGTCGAAAGCTCGCACAGTCTGCGGTGATTGCACTGATGAACCGTCTGCGGTTGGACTACGTATTACAATCCATATTTGGGACGGGCTGGTTGCGGTGAGAGAGTTGAAGGGCCAGCAGGTGTGACTCACCCTGAAAGCACAATGAGGCGCTACCAGCGTAGCGAACCGCTTGTTGTCGGATGCCTGGCCTGAGTCGTTGATATGCTGGATTGTGTGAGTTCGTCACGAAGGGCATCGCAAGTAGCATGACTATCTCGGATGTATCGGTTTCTGCAGAAGCAAAGGATTTTGGCGCCTATCGCGCTCTGAGCAAGTCGGCGATTGTTTCGGTATCATTCGCGATACTGGCAGCGGGTGGTTTGCTGGCAATACCGCTTATGGTCTTTGCGTTGTGCGGCTTGCTCTTTGGGGTGATCGCATTACGGGCATTGAAGCGCTATCCAAGTGAACTAACTGGCCGGGGCCCTGCTTGGGTTGGAATTGTTTTAAGTCTGGCGATGTTCGGCGGCGCGACGGGCCGGCACACCTGGATCTACTTGACGGAAGTGCCAGAAGGTTATCAGCGGATTTCCTTTTATGATTTACGCCCGCAACGCCGTTCAATGAAGATGATTTCGGATGTAGCAGTCGATCTGAATGGGAAGAAAGTTTTTATCAAGGGTTACATGCATCCAGGTGTGAAAGACCAGGGTAAGGTTCAGCAATTCGTGTTAGTTCCCGATATGAAGACATGCTGCTTCGGTGGCCAGCCTGATTTATTTGATATGATGGAGGTCACCCTGACAGGTACGACAAAGGGCAAGACAAACTTGAAATACAGCACGCAAAAGCTGAAACTAGCAGGTGACTTCGTAATCAACGTGAATGTGCTTACCCGCAATCAACAGAAGCAAGTGGCTGGGCGGTTAGTTGGTGGCTTGTTTGAACTAAGAGTGGACCATGTGAGATGACCATCCGACAGCAGTTAATGATGTGTGGAATGGCTGCCGTCTGGTGCGTCAGTTGTCCCCCCGGGCCGGCCGATCGGGAGATTTCGTCTACGACACAGGCCGACGTCGCTGTCGCCAGTGACAGCATATCAGACCCAAGTGAAAACTCTGCCGATGGACCACCTGCCGTCGGTGATAATTCACCCCAGGAAGTGGCAGGTAGCGATTCACTGATCGGTTGGGATGCACTTGATATTGGTATGCAGGCCGATGTCGTATACCGCCCTTTTTTTCTGCAAAACAACCCGCGAACTGAGGCACTGGATGGCAAGCGGGTACGCATCGGCGGCTTTATGCACGGCGGTGTGTCACAGCCTAGCAATCTGGCAGAATTCATTTTGTTAAAGAACAATCGATGCAAGTATGGCCCGGGTGGGCAAGCTGATCACCTGATTCGGGTTTTCGTCAAAGAGGGCGTTCGTGTTGATTTCACTACGGAAATGATCTACGTCGAGGGCGTGTTGACACTGCAACCAGAGCAAGGCCCTGATGGTAACACCTGGTCAATCTACGATTTACGAGGCGATGCGTTCAGCAGTCGCAAGCGTCTCTAGTTCAACAACCGCGCCTTTTCTGGCGTGGACCCACAGGTCGACATTTCGTCAACTAGTTCGTCCGAATATTTGCACCGCAATGGTCTGCAGGCTTTGATTCTCACGGGGTTCTTGCTGTTTGTGAATCGCTACCGGTGATGGGCGGTTTGCGTAGCTGAGGTAATCCAGCTGCACAGCACCTAGCCGATGTGGGTTACATGCGATACGGTGGTTGCTCCGTAGCCACTTTTCCCGGCGAGCGGCATTCCGCTCTTGACGTCCTGTAACAACAGGAAAAGGTATCGCGACTCCATGCCTCGTGTGATTGTTCTTGATCCAATTGCTCCGCAGGGTTTGGCCCTGCTCGATGGTGCGGATCACATCGACTATGAAGTACAAACTGGCCTGACAGGAAATGCCTTGCGTGATGCGCTGACGCAGTTTGATGGTGCGATCTGTCGCAGCGGTGTCCAGCTGACGGCCGACGTTCTGGCCAACAACAAGCGGTTGAAGGCGATCGTGCGTGCAGGAGTTGGAACTGACAACATTGATAAAGCGATGGCCACCAGGTTGGGAATTGTGGTCATGAATACACCGACTGGAAACACGCTGAGCACCGCTGAGCACACCTTTGCATTAATGTTGTCTTTGTCGCGTCAGGTAGCGCCAGCATATCAGAGTCTTATTGAGGGAAGTTGGAATCGAAAAGAGTATATGGGCTCTCAATTGGCGGACAAGAGATTAGGAATTGTCGGCCTGGGTAAAATCGGACAAGAGGTTGCCCGCCGAGCACAGGCCTTTCAGATGCAGGTCGTCGGGTACGATCCATTTGTGGCTGCCAAACAGGCAGCCAAGCTAGGCATTGACATTGTGGGGCAAGTCGCGGACATGCTTCCCATGGTTGATTACTTGACCGTACACACGCCACTAACTGAAGACACACGCCACCTTATTGGTCATCAGGAGTTAGCGCTGTTGCGCACAGGTGTGCGACTAATCAATTGTGCACGCGGAGGTATCTATGATGAGTCGGCGCTGCTCGCGGGATTAGAGAGTGGGCAGATTGCGGGGGTCGCGTTGGATGTTTTTGAAAGCGAGCCGTGCGAGCAAAGCCCTTTGTTTGGGAGGCCGGGTGTGCTGTGCACTCCGCACCTCGGCGCCAGTACGGAAGAAGCACAGACTCGAGTTGCCGTGGATGCGGTGAATTTATTGATCAACTATCTGTCAACAGGAGAGGTGCGACATGCAGTCAATACAGCGGTGATTGATCCTGCAGTACTCGAATCGTTGAGAGGCTATTTGGATGTCGCGCATCGCCTGGGGCAATTAATGTCTCAATGGTACGAGGGTGGTGCGCAATCCTGTACCCTTTGTTATCGTGGCGAAGTGACTCAGAAAGAAACACGCTTGCTCACGGCGTCGTTTTGCGCGGGCCTGTTGCAACGTGCTTTGGATGAAGAAGTAAACCTCGTCAATGCCGAGGTGCTTTTCCGGGAGCGAGGACTTGAACTTAGTGAGCAGTCCGTTCATGAGATGGGGGCGTTTAGTTCATCGATTGCCGTTGAGGTAATTACAACAACGGGTGCATTTCGAGTGGCAGGTACCTTGTTCGGAAACGAAATGCCGCGTTTGATTAGTTTGGGTGAGTACCGATTGGAATCGTATCTTGATGGTGTACTTCTTCTCTTTGCCCACACCGATGTGCCGGGTGTGATCGGCGCGGTTGGTACGATCTGTGGCAAGTACGATCTGAATATTGCCCAGATGTCGGTCGGTCGTGCTGAAAATAAACCCGGTGGTGCTGCGATCGGCGTCCTTAACCTCGAGCAAATTCCTCCCGAGGAGGCAATTGCGGAGATCCTGGCTCACGAAGCAATCGATCGTGCCAAGGTTATCGAGCTCCCGCGATCTGGAGAGCTGCCCCCCTGGCTTGTGTGATGTCGAGCGAAACCAAAAACACGTAGTGTGTCACGTTGTGTCGTAGTTGGTTGCGTAGAGAAGAGATGGCGCATTCCAATCCCTGCACCTGCTCGGATGTCCGGCACGTTATGGCACCTTAGAGGAGCTCCTCGATCAATTCACGTTGTTCAAGGACATGCCGCGGTCTGCCTGACAAATCGTCAAATGTGGTTTCAGGATTGATTCCCAGATGGCGGTACATCATGGCCAGCACATTCTCCGGTCGATATTGACACTCCACTGGAACTTCACCTTTGCTGTTGGAAGCGCCAACAATACCGGTTTTCAAGCGGCCACCGGCAAGCAGGACGCTCATCAAAGCGCCCCAGTGATCTCGCCCTGCATTTTTGTTGATTCGGGGAGTACGGCCGAATTCACCCATTGCGATGACGAGTACTTTTTCCTCTAGCCCGCGGTCGAAAAGTTCCTCAATCAACGTTGCAATTGCCTGGTCGTAAACTGGAGCACGTTTGCGGAGATTGGGTGCAATGTTATTGTGGTCATCCCATCCTGTGCATCGTACTGTGACGCACGTAACACCGGATTCGACGAGTCGACGTGCCAGGAGCATGCTTTGCCCAACGGTGTTTCTTCCGTAACGATCGCGCAGGGCATTGGATTCCTGGGACAGATCAAACGCTTTTTTTGCGCGTGAGCCGTGCACGAGGTCAAAGGCTTGCCGTGAAAAGTCATCGACAGCCGATGCGGATTCTTGCAGGTCCTGAAGCTGCTGACGGGCATCGAGTGCTGACAGCAAGGAACGCCTGTTTTCCAGTCGACGGATGTTCAATTCATGCGCCAGCGTCAAGTTGCGGACATGGAACTTGGGGTCGTTGGGGTCGCTGATGGTTTCAAAAGGATTGTATGCTTGTCCCAGAAACGCTGATTGTCCATTGCGCATGATGCGGGGGATGGCGACGTAGGCGGGTAGCGCAGCGTGATTTGGCCCTCTCAGTTTGGCGACGATAGAACCAAAGCAAGGGAGTTGATTGGGGCCGCCTTTGGGGCCCGACTTGTAATATCCCGTTTGGGACAAATGGCTGGACGGGTCGTGGCTGTTGTGGCCGTGCTGGATGGAACGCACGATCGCGAGCTTGTCGAGCATGCGCGATTGTTTGGGCATCAATTCGCAGAAATGGGTGCCTGCCACGTTGGTGTGCGTGATCCCAAAATCACCACGGTATTCCCGAGGTGCTTTCGGTTTGGGGTCGTAAGTTTCAAACTGGGTTGGGCCGCCTGCGAGTTCTATAAAAATGACCGACGTGTCTTTTCGTGTCGGTAAAGTTGTTTGCGAGGCCAGGGCCGCGGAACGCAGTCGAAGTATGCTGGCGAGAGTCAAGCCACCATAAGTCAATGTTCCAGCGCAAAGGAATCCGCGGCGCGGAACACCATCGCAGAATGCAGCGGATTTGCCTGGCCTGGATTGAGTGTGTGGCAGTGTGAGCATCGTGGGTTTCACCTCGCGACAGCAGATTGCCGGTATCAGTTGTTCAGTGTTTCATTTTAGCCGCTCCGATATTTGCACGTCGAGTACAAAGAGGGCCGGCTTCCAAATCGAGACTTGCATGAAGTGTTGGGAGACCGAGAATCACTGTGCGCGAGAGCCAGGATTAACCAGTTGGGGGAGGCCGTGACAGAGAAGACCCGAAAGCAACGCGCAAATCCCATACAGCAGAAATGCCATGTTTTCCAGGTTGCTGTCTTTCAAGAAGTGGACGACCAGGGGTACTAACAGGCCACCGGCGCCCCAGGTTACTCCCATGGTCAGGGAACTGGCGACCCGCTGGCCTTTGGGGATTAGTTGTTGCCCGTAGCTGATGAGGATAGGTAAAGTTACTCCCAGGCAGAATCCACTGAGGCCGACAGTCAGGACCATCCAGTAATCCCTGGTGAATGGAATCAACATGAGGACTGGGCTTGCGCAGATGGGCAGGATCCACATCACGCGTCTCTCTTGCATCGGTTTCAGAAAGAAGGTGCTCGCACCACCCGCACCGATGCCGAAATACATGGCCGCGATTGGGAAAGAAGCTTCCGTTGGGTTTTGGCCTTGCGGGTCCAGGAGGAATGCCAGGGATAGTGGCACGCCTGAGGCTGCTACAACGCGTAGCGTACCGATCAGAATCAGCAGACTTACTGGGCCGCTGTTTTCACTAAGTAATCGGATGGTTGAGTCTTTGGTTCCCAGTCGTGCCGTTTCCAAGCGTGAAGCAGCGCGTGGGCATCCTGATGTTGGAGTACGCAGTAACGCGCACAAGCAAACAAGCCAGGCGAAACCAGGTATCATGCTCCAGACGAGGCTTTGCAGGTTGTAATGTTCGGTAACCCAACCGATATAGATGGGGCCAAAGAACTGGCCAAGGTAACCTCCTAGCGCAAAGACTGCCATTGCCTGACTGCGGCGTTCAGGAAGGCAATTTCCCGCGTTGGCGGCTGCTTCCGGATGGAAGGCGGCGACTCCCAGTCCAGCCAGGCACAGCAAGCCCGCCAGCGCCCAGGTTGACGTGGCCCAGCCGAGGCAGCTCATGCAAGCGACGGCGACAGCCGGTCCCGCCCAGATCATCCAGCGACAAGGAAAGCGGTCGGCGATACAAGCAATTCCGAATTGGCCAAACGATGTCGAGATCGACCAAAGGGCTACCATCCATAGGATGCCGCCATTGGCGAGTTGAACTTGATTGCCGAGCAGCGGCCAGAGTGGAGCCAGAATCAAGGCGGCCGAATCGACCAGAAAGTGCGTTGCTGCTAATAGTATGAGCAAGGCCGTTCCTGTGAGGATCCAACCTCTGGACTGTTCTGCGGTACCGGAGGTCTGTTCAGTGGTACCGATATGATGCCGGGTTGGATTATCAGCTGGTGGAGTAGAGTTCAGCTTGATCTCGCGATTTGGATTCGTGATGTCTGCTTCAGTTTCAGTCGCCGCATCTTAACCTGCCAGATGATCCTGTCTAGATATTACTGGCAGGGTCTACAGGCTGTCACGCAGAACCACGCTACGTTTCTCCTTCCGGATGCCATCGTGCTTTGGGCTTCCTGATTTGCCCAGCCACGTCACGGAGATGTCGCATGTTCACCATTGTTATGGGGCTGGAGAGGTGAACATAGGTTGACGCAAAAGAATGGCGGTAATCCATTTGGCGCATGATATTGACAGACAGAAATTGGGGCATTTCGACTTTTGCGTGCGCCAACTCAGGGGGCCTTGCGTGACTGTCTTAGCCTGGTCGAAGAGATGTCTACACGAAACTGGTCGCTCGGCACAGGTTGGCAAATCTCGCTTAAACGGGGCGGTATGGCCACGTCATGACATTCCAGAAAACGCGAACGGACAAGCCGGCCAAATACTAGGAATCGGCAGTTGTGGGCGCGGATTTCTTCAATTGCCTCGCTGGCTGCATCACTGTCGCGATAGTACTTCGCTGCTGCAAGTCGTTGGATCGTATCGACTCCGACGACAAAGGTGCAGTCGGGAAACAGCCGTGATTTTTCGGCAAAGGTAGCGGCCCGTGTAACCCAGATCCTTTGCTCCGCAGGTAAATAGCTTATGCGGCGTGCAATTTCTGCGGCGCCGAGTGCAGGTTTGTCGACATTTTCGATTGAGATTTCAAGGTCGACCGGATGCTCCAGAACTTTGCTCGCGACGGTGAGCATTTGGCGATGGCCCTGGTGGAACGGGTTAAACGAACCCGGAAAGACCACGGCTGGTGGTGTGTCCAGGTTCGTGTCTGTGAACGCAACAGCCGATGTAGAGCTGTTGAACAGGTTCTGTAGCCGTGTCTCGTCAATCCGCATCCCTGGGCCTTGATAGGGTATTTGCCAAAGTAACAAGCACTTGTTCAGCCACTTCTTGTTGCCGCTGGATGCGTCCTTGCAATCGGCACTGGCAAGCCCACGTCTTGACGCGAACCAGGTTGCGTTTTTGCAGCTCGCCAGGGTGCTGAGCGAACGAGAGAAAATACTGGCCATCCTGCGAGGCTTCGTCGCCAGGTCCGAGGAAACCTGTGATTGCGCCGGCAATGTTTGCCTCGGGGGTTTTCTCGAGCACAGAGAGAGCCATAGCTTCCGTGACTTGCGAGCTCACAGCTCCAAATTGTTTTAGTGTTTCCGGCGCGATATCCAAATAAGCAGATTTGGTCGCGTTCCGGTAGACGTTCACGCCGCCGCAGTGAAATTCTGAAATGCCGGGTTGTGTGGCGAGGGTAGCGGAAGCGAGGCCGGCTGTGCAGCTTTCCGCAAATACTACACGTGTGTTTGTTTCCCGCAGCATTCGTGCGACAATTTCGGCTTGTTGGCTGAGCGACATTGAATACTTTCAGTTTGCGATTGACCAGGGTGCTGGGGAGATGTGGCAGCCTGGGCAGGAAGTTGGGTTGGATGAGGGCCGAGGCTGCTTTATTATTGCCCACAATACGACCGCAACAAACTCCTGGATGCTCGCAAGGCATACTTGGAATTCGGATGGAATCTTATTGATGAAAAACCGATTCCCCGTGATTGTCTGAAGGCCTTTTGATCCGAGTCCGCATCGTGTCTTGAGCATAGCGACGAACCGAGTTGAACGGCAGTCCAGGCTATGGTGCCTGTTCACGCAGCGGCAACGAAGCCTTGGTAGAAGAACGGAGTGGAAATGCAGTTGCGCGGGACAACCTGGATTTGGGTGCTCACCGTGCTGTTGCTGGCATTTGCGATTCGGTCGGTTGCTGCTGTTACATGGCAGTCGCGACTGGCAGACCCGGCTACATTTGCTCTACCCGATAGTGCGACTTATTGGGAACTTGCACGCACTATTGCAAACGGGGAGCCCTATCAGTATGGCAGTTCCGAATCCCGCGTCTTTCGGACTCCTGGATATCCGGCAATCCTGTCGGTCCTGTTTTTCGGGCGTACCGATCCGCCAGTGGTATGGGCACGCCTGGCAGGAGCTTTCCTGGGCACGTTGACTGTGGCTGCCGCCATGTTGCTGGCCCGGTTGTTGTTCAATCGCCGGGTCGCTTTGCTGACAGGATGGCTTGTCACCCTTTATCCGGGCGGAATCGGGCTCAGTGTTCTCGTTCTCAGTGAAGCGCCGTTTTGCCCATTGATGATGGGACAACTGGTTTTTTGGGTTCTGGCTTGGAAGTCTTCTTCATTTTCGCGGCAGATTACCTGGAGCGGTTTGGCGGGGGTCACGGCAGGTTTGGCGACTTTAATGCGGCCGAGTTGGTTGTTGTTTACTCCATTTGGTCTGCTACTGTTGCTCGTGGTGCAGAGCGAACGCCGGCGTCAGCTTGCGATTGCCGGTACGATGCTAGCGAGTCTCTGCCTGACGATGACACCGTGGTGGATTAGAAATTACCGCGTGACGGGGACAGCCGTGCTAACGACATTGCAAGTCGGTGCTAGCTTGTACGATGGACTCAATCCCCAGGCGACAGGCGCTAGTGACATGTCCTTTACACACAAGATTTATTGGGATTTGAAGACACAGCCCGTTGCTGAACAGGAGCTATTTGAGGTCCGTTTGGATCGACATTACCGCGAATTGGTCTGGCGTTGGGTATGGCAAGAACCGGGCCGTGTCACATCATTGGCGGGTGTCAAATTTCTCCGTATGTGGAACATCTGGCCAAATTCAGCTGAGATTGGTAGCGTGTGGACTTACCGATTGATGACTCTTGCCTATTTGCCGCTGTTAATCTTGAGTCTTGTCGGTGCGTGGAAGTTTGCTCGATTGGATCATCCGGCGATTCTCTGTCTGCTTCCTGCGATTTATTTGACAGGTTTGCACGTGATTTTTGTCAGTTCGATTCGCTACAGACAGCCGGCGATGCTAGTGCTTATCGTTCTGGCTGCAGCCGTGGCCAATGGATTAATGGACAGGCAGCTAAAGGGCTCGAAACTGGCTCGGAAATGGGTCAAGCGGTAACAATGATGATTTGAAGGTTCGGGAATGGATGCCCGTAGTACATCGCAGTCTGTCCGCGATGCCCCTGCACGCTCGCGTCGCAGAGGTTCCTGGCTACTGCTTGCCGTAATGATGGTAGCCGGCTTGGGTGGCGGTGCAGCAGTCTTTTCCTTGCGCCGGATCGATCAGGAAATCCAAGTCCGGCTGGCGCAGCAGTTGGCGGGCCACCTGGAGGATTTTCAGATTGTCATCGCGAATGCGCGGCGAGTTGGGGGGCGCGGAATTGAGATCCGGGGTCTGACGATTGCATCACCTGAAGGTGATCCTTTGGCAGCGATTGATGAATTGATCGTTGAATGCAATGTCGAGATTTCACAATTACTGACACGTTCTATCGTTCCGTCTATTGAACGTGTTGTGGTCCGGCACCTCGAGTTCCATTGCCGCCCGGATCAAAGCAAGGAGATTTTCGAGAAGCTGCGTTCTTTACCTTCCAGAGATAGTGGCTCTTTCCCCCCCATTCAGATTGTAGATGCGTCTGTACGCCTCTACGGTACCGATCAGCCACTTCTCATTCAGGATTTAAACTTAGATCTGATTCCCGCTGAAGATGCGCCCGACTTGATGCTGCAGGGTTCTATGTCGGCTGATTTTGCATCGCAGATTCAGCTAACTGGGAAGATTCGCCACGACGCGACTCGTTGGGATCTAGATGGTCGCGTCGCCGATTTTGAATTTTCGCCACGATTGACGGAACGTTTGCCCACGGACATTCGCCAGATGATTGCGCCACTTGCCGGGCTTCAGGCAAACGGAACGCTGGAATTCAAGATTGGCAGCCCCCGCGAACCAGGTGGAGATATTCGTTTTTCGGTTTCGGGGAACGTCGTCGACGGCCAGCTTCAGGATCCGCGATGGTCGACTCCGTTTACTGCGCTGCGGGCAGAGTTTTCTGGTGACAATGGACATTTTGAGCTCCACCAGCTTTCTGTGCGCAACGGTGCGACCACTATTTTTGTCGCCGGAAATCAACAAGGCTGGGGTGCCGAGGCGCCTCGTAGTGGGCGGCTTAGATTGCGAGATTTGACGGTCGACCGGGAGTTGCTTGAAGCCCTGCCTGAAAGGTTTAAGTCACTCGTTCCAAAATTTTCTCCGGAAGGTATGGTCAACATCGATCTTCACGCCCAGATGCAAGGCGAGGAATTGCATGCTAGCGCTGTGGTCGAATGTATTGACGCATCGTTTTCCTACCACAAATTTCCTTACCGATTGACGGCGTGCCGCGGAATCGTGCGTTATGAGGATGGGGTGATCCAGGCACGGCGGCTACGCGCTTTAGCTAACGGTCAGCCACTTACGATATCATTTGAATTCGCAAACCCGGGGGTCATGTCCACCGGGTGGTGTACCGTTCATGCGGATGGTCCTGTCCCACTTGACGAAAACCTGATCATGGCGCTTGAGCCCAAGTCGAGAGCCATTGTCCTGTCACTAAACGCTCAGGGAGGTATTTGGCTCAAGCAATTACGGGTGAGTCGGAAGGCGGCTTCTGAAAAGTACCTGCGGACTGCAGTATTGGTGATTCAAGAGGGGGCCATCGAATATTCGAAATTTCCCTATCCCATTACAAATGTAAGTGGCGTTCTGGAGTTGAACGATCGCGACTGGACAATCAGTGAGCTGCAGGGGCGCCACGGTAGTGCGTATCTGGCGGGTCAGGGACGCTGGGTTGCACACGACAATCGGCCAGGCGGCCGCTTGTCGCTGGACCTGTCCGCCAATGATGTACCACTTGATGAGGAATTGCAGTCTGCGCTGCGGCCTCAAGAGCAGGAGGTGTGGTCGAAATTGCGTCTGACGGGGTCAGTAGATCAGTTGGATGTGGGCATTCGTTTTGATTCCGATCAACCGCGTGTTTCGATTGATGTGCGAGCACAAAAGTGGCCCGCGGATCGTAACCTGGAGGGACGCAGTATTCGGATTCGTCCCGCATGGTTCCCGTTTGCTCTGAACGATCTCCGTGGTGCGGTTCATTATCGTGATGGCAAACTCGTACTGCAGGAAGTGCGGGCACGTCACAACGAAACAGAAATTCTGGCGCGAGGCGAGTGTCAGTTCGGGCCGCGCGGTCAGTGGCTGGTCGATTTCAAGCAATTGGACGCGGACCGCGTTGTTCTGAACTCGGATTTGGTAACCGCGTTGCCAGAGAAATTGGCTACAGGCATCACAAGGATGGCGTTTGACGGAACTGTGAATCTGCATGGTGCATTACGAATGACTGGAGTCGCAGGGGTTGTGCCCGAGTCTAATTGGGATGTTGTAATGCACGCTTATGACGCGAATCTGGATTGCGGAGTGCAGCTAAATCATGTTCACGGAAGTGTCCGTTTGACCGGCCATCACGATAAAGACGGAGTGCAGTGTAGCGGTGAGTTGGATGTTGACTCTTTGATCTATCAAGACGCGCAAATCACGAGCCTCAAAGGGCCGCTTTGGATCGACGACGACCGAGTGCTTCTGGGCACATGGGCAGAGCGTGGAAGAAAGCAGGAACCGCGTGAATTGAGCGGTTCGGTGTTTGGCGGGAAACTGCTTGTTGATTCGGAGATATGGTTGCGCGATGAAGTCAATTTTGGCATCAAGATGTCATTGGCGAACTCGGACTTGGCGCGGTTTTCCAAGGAACGATTGTCCGGCGAGCATGATCTTTCGGGGCGTGTTTACGCGATATTGCAGTTGAGTGGCAGCAATAAAGGTCTATATGCTCTGCAAGGATCTGGCCAGGTCCGGTTACGTAACGCAGATGTTTATGAGCTGCCTGTTATGGTGCGGTTGTTGAAGTTGTTGACGATCAAGCCACCCGATACGACTGCATTTACGACTGCGGATATAGATTTTCGTGTGCGTGGTGAATCGATCTATTTTGATACGATTGATTTCAAAGGCGATGCGATCAGTCTGCATGGCCGTAATAGCTGGATGAATCTGGACCGTGAATTGAATCTGCGTTTTTACACCCGCGTTGGTCGCAGCCAAATCCAACTTCCGTTGATTACGTCACTACTCGATGAGGCGAGCCGGAATATTCTGGAGATCGAAGTGGGAGGAACGTTGGAGGAACCAAATGTCCGAGCGAAGGGTTTTCCGGAAATTGATGAGACACTTCAACAACTCTTTCCAGAGGCGGCCCGTGCCAGGCAGTCGGACGGAAATTTCCTGACACGGCCGTTTCGTACGATGAGGCGTCGATAAATGAGTTCTTCGCCACTTGCAGACGGCTGTTGTAACGCATTCCGCGCGGTGGCGTTCAGGATATCTCAAGGTATTCAGGGTAATGGTTGTCGCGGTGATGGATGGTGGGGCAAGGGTGTCGGCAGGGATACGTTCAAGTTGCTGCGGCACGGTGTTGTGTCTGGCGTCGATTCCTGACTTGTCGCTACAATCCCTTGCTCGTTCCATGTTCGATCTCATGTGATGAGAATGTCCCCAGTGGCCGTGTTTGCACGACCGCGATCTAAATCCGGCGTTTCAAGGTTGAGTAGGGCTGGCGAAAATAATGCGATTCACCAAGATGCACGGCATTGGCAATGACTACGTTTACGTCGATTGTTTTCAGGAGCCGATTCCGCCAGATCCGGCTTCGCTGGCCACCCGGATTTCAGACCGCCGGTTTGGAGTCGGAGGCGACGGATTGATTCTAATCCGACCCTCAGACATTGCAGATGCACGGATGCAGATGTTCAACGCCGATGGGAGTGAGGCCCAGATGTGCGGAAATGGGATCCGGTGTGTTGCGAAATACGTCTTTGATCAGGGAATCGTCCGCTCCGACACGATTGCCATCGAGACCGGTAACGGTGTGCTGGCGGTGGAAGTTCGTGTGCAAGATGGGCTTGTCGAACAGGTCAGAGTCGACATGGGTGAGCCCATTCTGGAAGCCGCTCGTGTACCGACGACGCTTTCCGGATCCCCGGTTGTTGACTGCCCATTGAAGATCGCATCGCGGTCGGTTGATGTAACGTGTGTCTCGATGGGTAATCCGCACTGTGTAATTTTTGTTGAAGAGGCGACGGACGAATGGGTGCTTGGGATCGGTCCAGCCATTGAAACGGACTCGCGATTTCCCGAACGTATTAATGTGGAATTTGTGGAAGTTCAAAATGGAAGTGAAGTTCGGCAGCGGACTTGGGAACGTGGTTCAGGGGAAACATGGGCCTGTGGTACAGGTGCGAGTGCTGTGTGTGTCGCAGGTGTCCTGAGTGGTCGCACGGAACGGAAAATTCTCAATCATTTGCGAGGCGGCGATCTGGAAATTGAATGGAATGAATCCGACAACCACGTATATATGACTGGTCCCGCAGCGACAGTCTTTACTGGTGAGTGGCTGTCGTAGGGCCAGAATTGAATGAGATCGGTTTGACGCAGTGATGAGTGTTGGCATAGAGGCAATAGGAGGAAGTATGGATCGGTTGGCGCGACGTTACTCATGGAAGACGCGTCTATTGGGATTTGGTCTGGAACGAGGGATGCGTTTATTGGCGCGGACTCTTGATTTTCAGGTTGCCCACTACGATCGCACGACAGATCCAGCACTTCCGGGATATGTCGGTCCTTGTGTTTATGCATTCTGGCATGAGTACCTGTTTTTTCCGACCATCACATGGGGCCATTGTGACGTGACCGCCCTGGCGAGTCGTCATCGTGATGCGGCGGTTGTCAGCTGTGCTTCGGAGCTTCTCGGTTTTGGGATTGTCCGTGGTTCAACGGCGCGCGGCGGTGCAACAGCACTGCGCAAGTTGGCACGATCTGGGGTGGTGCTGTCCGTAGCCATGGCTTCTGACGGTCCCCGGGGCCCCCGCAGGAAAATGGCTCCAGGCGCCATTTTCCTGGCTTCGCAATTGAGGAGTCCAGTGATCCCGGTGGGGTTTGGTTATGAAAGGCCCTGGCGTGTTTCCAGTTGGGACCGGTTTGCACTGCCACGTCCGGGGTCTCGGGTACGAGGGATTATGGGGCCACGTATCGAGGTGCCACCAGAGCTCTCACGAGCACAGCTGGACTTTTATTGCCAGCGAGTGAATAACATTATCAACCTTCTCACCAGTGAGGCGGAATCCTGGGCCGCCAGCCGGACACGACGTCCCGGTCAAGTCCGTTTTCCGCGGCAAAGACAGCCGCACTCGTCTCGGCATTCAGGCGATGACCACTGTGGGACGCGGCAGGCAGGAACGCTGCGTGCGGCGTAGGATCTTATCCCGCTGGCGAATTCGTGGCCTGGTCGGTTACTCGTGTTTGAACGGGAAGCAGTGGCTGCAAGTGCGAGCAGATACCGCTGCTCGATTGATGCCGAAACGTTGGCACGCAGGGTGGTTCACCGGAGTGACACACGTATCGGCGTGTCAGCATGCAGCGTGTTGGCGTTACGTTTTCCTATTGGGATGATTCATTCGCTACGAGTAAACGGCGGTAGTGCACCAGCATCGTGATGCTGAGCAACAATGCAGTGCTTGCACTTTGTGGAGTCCAGCAGATATAGATGCCCAGCAACACCTTTTCAAAGGGAACTGGAAGTGGCAAAGCGCCACCTACGATGATAGCAGCCACTATCAACAGGGCAGCTGAAACAGTGAGGATCCATGCTCGCTGTTCGATTGCAATCTTTTGCGGTAGCAAGGCAATCGAGACGAGAATCCAGGGGCCTAGCAGGTAGATGCTTCCGAGAACTCGCGGGGACGGTGTCAGCACCGTACGGCAGACAGCCAGCACCAGCGCGGACAGGCAGGTGAGCCAGAGTAATCCGCGAATCGAGAACTGGAAGTTTGCCTGGTGTGCATTCTGACGCTGAGAGAGTTCGCGAATCAGGCGATTAAGGCGTGAGGAAAATAGTACTGTCAGAAAACCGCACAGACTTCCCACCAACAGGACAGTCATGCCGTTGATCAGCAGGCCGGTTGGATACACATAGTAACCACCATAATTGTTGCCCTTTTCCCAAAGCTGTACAGGGAATCCCATGGCTTCAGCGCGATTGGGGTGGCCTCCAAGTAAATCGCCCCAGCTCTCCGAACGCTGGAAGTAGGAGAGCGAGGTGATTGCGGCACACAGCAGAATCCCGGCGGTGAAACCGCGCAGGAACCAGCGCCGGCGCGTCATAATCGGTTCGCGTATTTGGCCCTGGATTTGATCCATGGGATGTTTCCTGCGGTTGTAACGGTGTGCACATTCTATCGCCAATGGTGCTTCTCTTGTCCGCTTGCGCTACAAAATGGCGGTGAAATTTATGAATTCTGAAAGATGGCAAGCCGTGGGATTACAGACGTGTTGGCCAATGTTCCTGGATTGTCTTACCATCTGCCGCCTCGTACACTTCTACGGTGGCCGACGGTTGGCCGTGTCAGTACCATTCGGTGGCTGGGTCTTAAGGGTATGCCCGTGGGCGCCTCTCGTGTTGACCCGGTGCGCGTTCCAGATGGCGCGGCAAGATTTTTCAGACTTCGAAGTCGAACTCCTTTTTGAGACGCAAGACCCAGCTTATGTACTCTTATCTGCCCTGCCCTGCCCTTGTTGCCTGCAGTCTCTTGTTTTTGGGAGGTTGTGGTTCTCCAGATATGTCGACCTCGCAGCCGCCGGTTGAGAAAAAATCAGCCCAGCCCGCTGCTGTGCGAACCCAGATAACGCTTGCTCTGAACTGGTTTCCAGAAGCGGAGCATGGCGGTTATTACGCTGCTCAGGTGCGGGGTTTTTTTGAGGAAGAAAACCTTGAAGTCAAGATCCTGCCTGGTGGTCCCGGTGCACCAGTTATTCAATTGCTAACCGCGCAGCGCGCTACCTTTGCGGTGGGGAATGCGGATCAGGTGTTGACGGGGCGTAATGAGGAGGCGGACGTGGTGGCGCTGATGGCACCTCTGCAGATGAGCCCTCGCTGTATTATGGTGCATGAAAATTCGGGCATCCAGAAGTTGGAAGATTTGCAGGGACTTACGTTGGCGATTAGCGCCGGTCGTGCTTTCGCGTTGTATATGCAGAAAAAACTTTCTTTGAAGGATGTGCGGATTGTTGGCTATCCCGGCAATGTGACCAATTTTTTGCAGGATCCGAATTTCGCCCAGCAAGGCTATGTGTTCAGTGAGCCGTTTGTGGCTCGCGAGAAGGGTGGCGATCCGCGTGCCCTGATGGTGTCGGAGTTGGGCTTTAATCCTTACACAAGCTTGCTCCTTGTAAACGGCAAGACGCTGCGTGAACAACGCGAACTGGTTGAGAAAGTAACGCGTGCGAGCATTCGTGGCTGGCAATCTTATCTGGAAGATCCTGGACCAGTGAACGATCATATTCATGGACTTAACGAGGAAATGGGGCGGGACATTCTGGATTATGGGGCGAAGATTCTTCAAGATCTGTGTTTGCCCGAGGGGATGGCCAAAGAGGAGCTGGGGAGAATGACAGAGCGTCGCTGGCGAGAGTTAGCGGACCAGCTGGTTGAGATCGAACTGATCTCCGCAGAACTTGATGCCGGTGCCGCCTTTGATGCTACTTTGGTTGGCAGCAAAGGGGATGCTCCTTGATTTCGGATGTGTGAGTTGCTTGGCCAATGCTGCAACCGGCGTGATTTTTCACCGTCAGCCTATTGCTCCATTTCAAACGTCCATCGCGCCAAGGCGGTTTTTCCCACGAGTGTTACCAGGCCGAATAGCAGAATTCCCAGCGTCGTGGAAATGAAGATGCTGGCATAGAGGATTTCTGACTGCGCATTGGTGCTGGCGAGAAACACGTAATATCCCAATCCTGGACTTTGTGATTGGTATCCCGCCATGTACTCACCGACGATGGCGCCGACAATGGTCAGTCCACTGGAAACACGGGCGCCACTAATCAGGTAAGGAAGCGCTGTAGGTAAACGGAGCTTCCATAACTTTTGCCAGTTGCTAGCGCCATACAAGGTCATCAGGTCATCGAGTCCTGGGTCAACGGAAGTCAGGCCAGTAGTCACGTTGGTGGCGATAGGAAATACGCTGATGATCGTGATGATGGCCACAATACTGTTAAGTCCGCCACCAAACCAGATAATGACGAGTGGCGCAATGGCGACGATGGGAACGGTTTGCAACAGAATCATGTACGGGTAGATGGCTCGTCGAGCAAGTTGCGACACGGAAAAGACCAATGCACTGCTGGTTCCCAGCAGGAGTGCCAAAGCAAAACCACTGAGTGCCGCGCGCGAGGTGATCCAGGCAGCAGAAGCTAACTGCGAGCGTTTCTCAAACGCTCCTGCGAGAATCTCCAGGGGACTAGGAAGGAGGATTTTCGGAATGTTTATCCAGACTTCGATCAGTTGCCAGCTGACCAGCACGAAGGTCAGGAATAACAGTGGTGGAAGAAGGGCTCGGAGTTGTGGAGGCAAACGCGCAGCGTTGTGCTGTCGGGAGCGATTGCGTTGTCGAGTGAGATTGTTCATTTCCCAGCATCTCCTCGGCTTTGGGTGAAGAGTATTTCTGAGATCTGTTGATTTACTTCTGCAAACTGCAAAGTAGTGCGCAGGGCACGCTGGCGGGGGTAGGTAAATGGAATTGCCACGTCAGCCAGTAGCTGGCCGTGGTCACCCATAACCAGAATGCGCTCGGCCAGGAAAATAGCTTCCGCGACGTTGTGGGTTACCATCACCGTAGTAGTACGGCTTGTTGTCCAGATTCGTAAAAGGTCTTCGTTCAGTTGTTGTCGAAGGATTTCGTCCAGTGCTGCGAAAGGTTCGTCGAGAAGCAGTACCGCGGGGTTCGTGATTAGTGCGCGAGCCAATGACACGCGCATTTTCATGCCTCCAGAGAGCATGCGGGGAAACTTGTTCATGTCACCTTCGTCAAGGCCCACGAGCTGTACTTTTTCCGCGATCGCGGTTTGTTGGGCAGATTGTCGCCCGTCAGATAATTCCAGTGGCAGACGAATATTATCGTGGACCGTACGCCATGGCAGGAGGGTTGGGTCCTGGAATACGAAAGCCAGTGGTGGGCGCGGCGAAGAGGGTTGGCTCCAGGTGATGGTACCCTTCGAAGGCGGGGTCAAGCCGGCAATGGTTCGCAGCAAAGTCGATTTGCCGCAGCCAGAGGGGCCTACGATCGCGACCCACTGTCCCTGTGGAATTTCCAATGACAGTGAATCCAGAATGACAGTGTCAGTGAGAATAACTCCCAGGTCCTGAATCTGAATCGCATTCTTGGCGGTGTTTTCTGGAACGCGTCCACGCGTCATAGTGGTTTGATCCAAGGTGGCTGGTAGGTTCTTGTCAGCGTTGCCCATTGCAGCTGGGGATGCAAATTGGGAGCATGATCACATATCGGCCAGAAAACCCTTTGTCTGTCAGGCCATTTGCTCCCCGAGTCATCGATGAATCCAATTGAGAAAGTTTGCGTCTATTGTGCCTCTAGTCGGCGGGCAGACCAAGAGTATGCTCAATCGGCACAGCGATTTGGTGAGATCCTGGGTGAACAGGGAATCACACTGATTTATGGCGGCGGGGCTGTCGGGTCAATGGGCGCGGTTGCAAATGGAGCTTTGTCCCGTGGTGGGAGGGTGCTGGGGATCTTGCCGCGTTTTATGGATGATCTGGAATGGGGGCACCCCAAGATCAGTGAGCTCTGTCTGGTTGACAACATGGCCCAGCGCAAGCAGCAGATGATTGATTGTGCGGATGCATTGGTGGCGTTGCCGGGAGGGTCGGGGACTCTGGAAGAATTGTTGGAGGCGCTCACCTGGAAACGTTTAGGACTTCACAGCAAGCCGATTGTGATTGTCAATACACGCGGTTTTTTTACTCCACTAGCGACTTTGTTAGAGCACACCATTGAGGAACATTTTATGGATGTGCGGCATCGTGATATGTGGAAAATTGTGGAGCACGTGGAACAAGTGTTGCCAGCAATCCGTGAGATGCCACCCTGGGACCCCGATGCCCGGCGTTTTGCGGCACTCTGAAATGAGGTGAGTTTACCTCTCAGTTCCCGACGCCCTGCGAGATGATGGTTTCCTCTGCAGAGGCGCGGGTTGTTCGGGTCCAGGTGCCTGGGGAGCGCTGCCAGTATCTCTCGGGGGTTATGGTGCGCAGGATTAAAGCACACGAAAAGCCACACTGGACGCGTGGAACCATCTTTATTAGGATAAGTATACATTTGTACACCATTCCTGTCCGATAAGAGTTGCGGAAAGGTTTTGCGATGGCTCTGGATGACGCAGTTCCGGATGACGCAGCCAAGGCTATGAGACAGTTGCGAGCGGATTTGGCACATCGACTAGCGACTGCCACTAAAGCGACTGTCACTAAAGCGACTGTCACTAAATCAGTACATCAGGCTGTTACGAGTGGTTGTCTGTCCCTAGACGATTTGCTGCCTGACAAGGGATTTACCCGTGGTACTTTCGTGGAATGGCTAGGAGAAGGTGCGGGCTGCGGTGCTGGCTTTCTGGCATTGGTTGCAGCTCGTGAAGCTTGCCGGGAAGACGGTTTTGCTGTTGTGATCGATACGCCGAGGCGTTTCTATCCTCCTGCAGCGGCTGCCTGCGGACTGGAGCTCAGTCGCCTCCTCTTGGTTCGGCCTCAATGTGAGAAAGATGTGTACTGGGCTGTTGATCAGGCTTTGCGGTGCCCTCGGGGTTCCGCGGTGCTGGCCTGGCCTCAACACATACCGAACCGAATCTTTCGACGCTGGCAATTGTCTGCAGAGTCCGGAGATTGTCTGGGATTGTTGGTTCGTCCGGCGACGGTACAGCCAGAGCCCTCCTGGGCAGAAACACGGTTACGGGTTATTCCACGAGCTTCTCGAAATGACTGGCAACTGACGCTTGAGATTTTGCGTTGTCGCGGCGGGCTTCACAAAAACCAATTAGAAATTGTGATCGATGAGCAGACAGGAAAGATCCAGAGCCTTGATTCTCGCGATATGGCTTCCTCAATGGCCATTGCAGCGTCTGTTGCTGAAAAGTCCTGATCTTCAGAACCAACCGGTTGTGATTTACCAGCAGACTTCTCGTGGGCCTTGTGTGGCGGTTTGTTCCGATCAGCTGGTCAGGTGGGGTGTGTCTTCAGGGATGCCTGTAGCTGAGGCATTAGCGCTTGGCCGTCGCCGGCAGTCTCTAGGGAGGGGAAGTACTCGAAATGAAAAAGAACCATTGCATCTTGAACTGTGTGACCCTGTTGCGGACCGCAAATCTTTAGTGCGTTTGGCGCAGTGGTGCCACCGTTTTAGCCCTATTGTCGGTCTGGAAGAGGAATCCTCCCCCGAGACGCTATTGCTTGACGTTACTGGCATGGATCTCTTTGCTGGTGGTGAAGATGCATTCATTACTCAAGTGAGTGAGCAGTTTCGTGAACGAGGGTTATTGGCCAGATTGGGTTGGGGGCCGACTCTTGGTAATGCCTGGGCATTAGCTCACTACAGTTCTGATTCTGTTGAAACGGAAATGGAAAATCTGCCTGTTGAAGCTCTGAGGTTATCAGTGAAAACGCAGCAGATATTGGCACGGCTGGGATTGGGCTATCTGAGAGATTTGCTTTCGCTGCCTCGTGCTGAGTTGCAGAACGTGGCCGGAGCGATCCTGTTGCAACGTTTGGATCAGGCAATGGGCCGAGTGTCTGAAGTGATTCGGGCAATACCTTCACCACATCATTTTTCCGTGTTTTGGCAGACTGAACATGGTTTGCTCCAACGTGAATCGGTCGAGCACGTAATGCAGCATCAAGCCGCAGATTTGTGCCAATTGCTGAAAAAACGGAGTCGTGGAGCTTTGTCTGTCGTGTGCCGTATTCAATGCCAGGATTCAGTTGATTTGACCTTCCGAGTGGGACTGTTTTTGCCTTGTGCGGATGCAAATCATTTACAACGTTTACTCGAATTGCAATTGGAGTCGATAACGCTGCCAGCACCGGTGGTGAGTGTTTCGTTGTATGTGCTTCAGGATGCGCCTCTGGTCATTCGGCAGAGAGAGCTTTTTGCAAATCGAATCTCCCAGAACGAGCAGGATCTGGCAGGTCTCGTGGATTGCTTGAACAGTCGCCTTGGTACTGACTGTGTATTGCGCGTGTTTTTGCAAAATGATGCCCAGCCAGAAAAGGCATACCGTGAAGAACCATTGATCGAAGGGTGCGCAACGAAGTACGCAAGTTCAGTAAACCGTCTTCCTTTTTCTCCTCTTGGGCGGCCTTTGAGTCTGGTAACTCCGCCGGTGAAATTGCCGGTAACAGAAAAGAGAAACGGCCAACTGCCGCGTTATTTCTCTTGTGCGTTTCAAAGGCACCATGTTTTTCGCTCTTGGGGGCCAGAGCGGATTGAAACCGGATGGTGGCGACGGAACGGAGTGCGCCGAGATTACTACCGTGTGGAAACGACAGAGGGCCTGAGGTTTTGGATCTTTTGCTGTTTGCAGACCGGAGAATGGTTTTTGCAAGGTGTATTTGATTGACAAAGAATCCACGTTGTTCTGGCACGCGTTTGAATGTGCATGCCAGTCTTTGAAACCGTTGGTGTGGTCTCCATTTTGCGGAGATGCTTGCCAGTCTTTATGCTCTGCGAGCTTTTAGCGATGCTTGAATCGACTCGAGTCCCCAGCCTTCCAGCCACTCCGAATGTCTCGGCTCAGGAACCTTTGAAAACCAACCGGCGGTCGCGGCCGCGTTACGCAGAACTGCATTGCATCACGAATTTTTCCTTTCTGGAAGGAGCCTCTCATCCAGATGAACTGGTGGAGAGAGCTGGTGACCTCGGATACGAGGCTTTGGCCATTACGGATCGCAATAGCCTGGCAGGAGTCGTGCGGGCTGACACGGCTGCAAAAGCAGTTGGTTTGAAACTGATCATTGGTGCCGAGATTACACTTCGAAACGCCTTGTCGGTAGTGTTGTTGGCAACGGACCGACCTGCTTACGGAAGGCTCGCTCGAATCATTACGAGCGGGCGCCGTCGCGCCCCGAAAGGTGAATGTGAACTGTATTTTGAAGATCTGGCCGACCTTAGTACAGGTTTGCTGGCATGTGTTTTGCCTTCTCGGAAGCTAGGAACTAGTGCTTTTGACCAAAAGTACCTGGATTCGTGCCGAGCGTACGGTGAGCTCTTTGGTGACCGTTCTTTTCTGTTGGCAGAATTGCATCATGGGGCGAACGACAAAGCATGGATTGACCAGCTTGCGTCGCTGTCTCGGCAGGCTGATATCCCATTGGTGGCTGCGGGAGGAGTGCATTACCACGACTCCCAGAGAATGGGACTGCAGCACGTCCTCACGGCCATCAAGCATGGAGTGACGGTTGCTCAATTAGGGCCGCATCGACTTCCCAATGCGGAACGTCACCTGCGAACGAAAGAGGAACTACAAGCATTGTATTCCCATGTTCCGGCAGCGTTCGAGCGGACAATAGAAATTGCTGGCCGTTGCACATTTACTTTGAGCGATCTTCGATACGAATACCCGAAGGAGATCGCCCCGGATGGAATGATGCCAATGCAGTATTTGCGCCAGCTCACCTGGCGCGGAGCTCGCCAGCGGTATGGGGATGTACTGCCAGAAACAATAGTACGTCAGTTGGAGCATGAACTGACCTTAATAGAGGAGTTGCAGTACGAGGCATTCTTTCTCACGGTTTACGATATTGTCCGATTTGCACGCGCAGAGAATATTCTCTGCCAAGGACGAGGATCTGCTGCCAATTCTTCGGTGTGTTATTGCCTGGGGGTAACTGCAGTTGATCCTTTAGAAACGGACTTGTTATTTGAACGATTTGTGAGTCGAGAACGGAACGAGGCACCCGATATTGATGTGGATTTCGAGCATGAACGTCGCGAGGAAGTCTTGCAGTATGTGTATCAGAAGTATGGGCGTCATCGCGCAGGTATTGCGGCTGAAGTGATTACCTACCGGCCGCGTTCGGCGATCCGTGAAGTTGGCAAAGCGCTGGGGCTTTCCGAGTATCGGACTGGTGCCTTGGCAAAAATGCTGGATGTGCATGACCCAGACGAGACGCTTGAGCGAGGTTGTCGGGAAGTTGGCTTGGACCCTGATTCACGTTTAGGTGGACAGCTGATTCGGCTGACCGATGAACTGATTGGTTTTCCTCGTCACTTGTCCCAGCATGTAGGAGGAATGGTTGTCACGCAGGGGTGTTTATGTGAACTAGTGCCTGTTGAGAATGCCGCAATGCCTGACCGCACGGTGATTCAATGGGATAAAACAGATCTCACCGCGCTCGGTATCTTGAAAGTGGACTGCCTTGCCTTGGGAATGCTGACAGCGATCCACAAATGTTTTCAGATGGTTGCGGCGCAGACTGAGCGTGTGTTGTCGATCGATAACATCCCTCGTGAAGATCAGGATGTGTATGGCATGATCAGCCGTGCTGACACGGTTGGCGTGTTTCAGATCGAGAGTCGGGCCCAGATGAGTATGTTGCCCAGGCTGCGCCCGGCCCGGTTTTATGATTTAGTTATTCAGGTGGCGATTGTGCGGCCAGGTCCGATTCAAGGCAATATGGTGCATCCGTATTTGCGCCGACGTAATGGCGAAGAGGCTTTTGGATCCCAATGGCCGAATGAACAGATTCGCAAGGTGCTGGAACGCACTTTAGGTGTCCCCTTGTTTCAAGAACAGGCCATGCAGTTAGCTATCGTAGCCGCAGGGTTTACGCCGGGTGAAGCTGATCAATTACGACGCGCGATGGGCGCCTGGAGGCGAGTTGGATTGATCGAACCCTTTTACAGGAAATTAGTGCGTGGCATGCTGGAAAATGGTTATTCACAAGAGTACGCCGAACAGGTGTTTCAGCATATTCGGGGTTTTGGAGAATATGGATTTCCAGAGTCACATGCTGCCAGTTTTGCCCGTCTGGCGTATGTGTCAGCGTGGCTGAAATTTTACTATCCAGCAGCTTTTCTGGCGGCGTTATTGAATAGCCAGCCAATGGGATTTTATGCGCCAGCCCAGCTAGTGCAGGACGCTCGCAAGCATGGGGTTGAAGTGCGTCCTGTGGATATCAATGCCAGTGATTGGGATTGCACGCTTGAGTCTACACGATCGCTGGATCCCGGGGTAACGCAGGCGAGACCGCAGCCTCCAGATGCAGTTTGGGCTCTGCGACTGGGTATGCGTCTGGTACGTGGTTTGTCCCATCGAGATGTACAGCGTTTGATCGAGGCCAGAGTTGCACCGTTTCAGTCGATGGCAGATTTGGCGCAGCGTGCCAAATTGGGGCGGTCGACGCTGGAAAAACTTGCCTCTGCCGATGCGTTTCAATCGCTGTCCATTGATCGGCGCAATGCGCTATGGCAGGCTCTAGGTGAGCCGGCCAGTACCTCAAAGATGCCTCTGTTTGGTGACCAGATGATCGCACTGACCAGGCAGAGTAAATTACCTAGCCTGACTGAGCAGGAAGAGGTGTTTGCAGATTACCACGCTACGGGGCTGACTTTACGTCAGCATCCGATGTCATTTGTGAGATCAGAATTGAGTCGGCGCGGTGTTGTTTCGGCGGAGAGCCTGCAGGAGTGTGAAACAAACCACTCAGTCAAGGTTGCTGGAATTGTCTTGTTGCGACAACGCCCCAGCACCGCAAAAGGAATTACCTTTGTTACGTTGGAAGATGAAACAGGAAGTATGAACGCGATTGTGAAACGTGCAATATGGAAACGGTATGAAAGGATTGCGACCAGTTCGCAGGCGTGGGTTGTGCGAGGAAAGGTCGAACGACATCATGACGTAGTACATATCGTCGTCAGAAGTCTGGAAAGCCTGGTAGTAGATTCAGAGCATCTTCTACAGTCGAGCAGAGATTTTCGCTGATCAGATCCTCGCTCGCTCTGCACTCCATGCCTGTCGTGCACAATACGTCTGCTGGTACTCAGCGCGAAGTGTCACGTTTCCGGAGTCAGAGAAGGCAGTTCTTGAAACTACGTTTGCGAGCCAAACAAAGCACCTCTTTGTCACTCGCTGGCAGGTGAGTCGTGTCCGGGTTGTGTGGGCTTTTGCTTGCGCCGAAAGCGGGATTTCAGCCACTTCCAGCACCTGCTGAAGAAACGGCCCGTAACCACGTCTTCGGTGATGGTTTCGCGTTCGTCTGAAAAATTGAGCCAAACCGCATCGATGTAAGGAGCGCTGGATTCCGCCAAGGCGGTGTAGATCCCCTTCTGGTGAATTTCTTGTAGACCTTCCGAATAGTGATCGATGATATGGCGATCAAACATGTTTCCGGCAACCTTGATCGTCGATAAAGCACCACGCCCGAGGGAACCTATCTTATCCATGCTGTACATGGTGATCGTACTCGACACATCCAGCATGCTGACATGCTCGCGCGTTGCCATTGCCTGCATCTCGTTCCAGAGCCGTTTAATTTCAGCCTCCGGCATCAACGTAGTTGGGCCTTTGCCAGCACAGTCCTTGATTTGCTTGATAGTGTCCTTCAGCCCGTCAATCGATAGAGGTGGCTTGTCAAAGACCTGGGCCGTTGTGGACGTCGTTGTATGCAATGCGTTGAGTAAATCGGTGGCCTGATCGATGGTTGTGTTTTCGTCGATCACTCCTTGTTTTTTCAGTTCTTCACTAAGTTCGGACAAGTAGGTTTGCGAGCCGTAAGCGATATCACTGAATAAGGCCAGGACCATCATTGGTGAAACATGCAGCAGTGGAAGCGAGGCCATTTCGATAAAACTACCGACGGCCTTCCGCGCAACGAAATTGTCGACGTCGGGTTTATCCGTTTGCGCCGTCGTGTCGCCATCTGCGTCCTGTTGCGGCGTCGTGACCCCGCCCACATCCTGGGCCATGAAAGTCAGCGTTTGTTCGATGAGGGTGCGATAGCTGGTTGAACTGCGAAACGCTTGTGGAACAAGCATTTCGGCAGACTCGCGTAGAGTACCTGCCACTACTGCAGATGTGGAACGCAAAGTTCGCTCGGGCAACGAGAGCCCGTAAATCAAGTGGTCCTTGACACTTATTTCCGAAGGCGTTGTCTTGCCTGTTGATTGTTGACTATCGGGAGGTGATTCAGTCATGGTGTATCCAGCGGTTCGGGCGGGAGCTCGGTTGCGATTTGAGTTACAAGGCCACCGATGACTATCCGGTTGAAACGGCCGCGGTAGCCTTGGATGCGTCTCGATGGCCGGTCTATGATGCTGCCCAAAAGCACGACATCGGAGCCCACAACGTAGGAGTTGTGGGGGTCGACCGCACTCAGCACGGACAAAAACCGTGATGGGCGTCCTGGCAACGCAATACGCGTGACGAACAAGTTGCCGTGCGGGTGAATGTCTTGTATGTGTCCTCGCAGGCAGAGCCCGTCGCCCGTTGCTGAATCCCGTGAAGAGAGTCTTTGCCGGGTAGCCTCGTCGACCAGCAATCGGAAATGTTGCTGCTGCGCACAAGCTTCGAGCGCCGTTGCGATCTGATCACGGATTTGTACTGTGCGCGGATCGTTATCAATGTAGGTGACGCATTCCGCCAGACGGCAGAGTGCATGGTAGAAGTCCGGATTGCGTGTGACAGTCTCGGGCGAATCGAGTCTCTCTAATTCCTGGAGCTCAAGCCACATGCGCTCCACCGTGGCAAACGCAGTCAAGACATCATCGACCGTAAAGGACGGTGCTTGTCTGACTGGAACACGTTGCGGTGGGCTGAATTCAGGCGTCGAGTCCTCACTGGGGCGCGCTCCCCCTCCAAAACCACCGGCGTCCCTGAACGGTCCCCTTGCTCCACCTCCCCCGCCTAATCCTCGTCCGGCAAACTGCGGGTTGGGTTCATTGTCTGGGCGTCCAAACGGACTATCTCGGGGAATGGTCGGAATGCTGTCGGCGAAGCCTTTTAACGCAGCTTGAGGCATTTCTGAGGGGTCACTGGATTGCCCGTGTGAAGTGGTCGCTTCTGTGGGGATCGGTTGAAGCTCAGGTGGGATCAGCCAGGGTGCGTATTGAGCAACTTTTGGCGCTAGTGTGAACGGATCGCGTTCAAAACCCCACCAGAGGATGAGGACCGCCAGGACCAATCCTGCAACTCCGCCAGCCACGATCTTGAATAATTCGTTTTTGCCATTACGTGGGGAAGATGACGAGTAGACGGTAGGCCTGTAATGTTCCCCGATTGGAGCCGCGACTTCTTCGAACTGAAATGGCTCACTGGCGCTTGTTTGTGATGAAACAGAATCGGCTGAAGTATCGACGGCGAAGCTGTCGGGAGCTGGTGCGTGCTGAGACCGGACCGCTGCGATGTCGATGTAACCAGTATTTTCTTCTGCACCAGAGTCGATCACGACGACTTCGGGTGGCAGGCTGTCGAGCAGAACTGCACCGGTGAAAGCTTCACCGCACAGCGGGCATTGTACTTGCGATGTTGGAGCCAAAGTGACGGGGGTGCGGATAGCTTCGTTGCAGTGTGGACATTGAGCAAACCACATGTTTTTTTCCCGGTGAACTTGGGGGCACCAGCGATTGTACTACCGCTGATACATGGGTGCTGATTTGGCGGCATGCTGCCCGCCGTAAACTCACAAAAGTATTGCTGTGGAGAGTTGTGTCAGGAAAACTTCAGTCCTCTATCGGATGCAATCACCTCTCTGCATTTTAACAGGCTGCACGCGGTAAGAAATGGAAATCCACGTGCTCTTTACGCCCTCCCTGGGAAAGGTATTGCCGGAAGAGTTGTGTGTGGCTCTATAGAGCGGGCATTTCGAGAGGCTGGCTCGCGGAGCGGTTTTCCCCGGATGCTATTGGAAATGTGGGAATCCAGGTTGGTCAGAGGCTTGCAAGGATCGTATTTCTTACCTGATCCGCAATGTTTACCTGACCGTTGATGTTGCAGCAGCAGGTGCCGAAACAACTGCTGACGTTATTCCTTCATTCGGATTTGATCTTAGTGCTACCTGATTCCGATCTAACTATTGGTTTGCAACTGATTCAAATGGATTCTGTTGATGTTGATGGATCGACTTATTCACCTCGCGAGATGGACTCAGTTTGCCGCTTTCGCCGGTCTGTTCTTGCTCGGTATCTTGGCGCCGAGAATGTGGCGTGGTCGTGAAGTGTCCCGAGGCACCTCCGCTGCGTCAAGTTCAATGGGCGCTCGCCAGCTCCCGGAGGCTGATCCGCTGTGGCGACAGGAACAAGCTGTTCAACATGCCGTTCCTTCATTAGTGCAACCGGCACACCAGTACGAAGGTACGGTAGCAGCCACAGTCCTACTTGAACGAGGTCAAGCAAGACCAGGTGTCCTCCGTTCTCTCTATCTTGCAGAGCTGGGCACGGCTGCCGCGGATTCGCGTCCGGGCGATCTGGCCTTGGATCCTGGGGAAATCAGTTTTGGGGTATTGCCACGAGTCAACCATGATTCTGCCGTACAGCCTCGTGAGTTGCGCATCAATCGGGTTGTCCCCCGTGACACGGGAACGCGTTCCAGGCAAGGTGCCATGGTAAATAAGCCGTGGGATCGCCGTGTGGGACGGTCTGACGAACTACAGGACCTACGACGCGCGACCAGTTCAGTTGTATTGAAATCAGTAGCAACCGTAACAACCAATAAACTTTCCAAGGTAACTGCTCTGACACGTAGTCGGTCGCGTCTGTCGAACGGACGTAAAGACGGTTGGCCGGAACCTCTTGCCCTGCTGCGCCAATTGCAACGCATCAAGAATCCTCCAATCGCGGCTGATTGGGCCCAGCAGCTTGTTAGTCAGGTTCGCGCGGTCGCTGCCGAACTTCCAGATCCCGCTGTACGGACCTGGCAAGGTCTTGACCAACTCTCAGCGTTGGTGGTGCGAGGAGAAAGTTTGGCTGAGGCAATTGACGAGGCGGCCACGCGTCGTGCGTTGTTGTCTGCAGGTTATGCCGTTGCGCGGCGGGTTGCCATCTGGCGAGCGTATCGCGAAATCCTTGTGCAGCAGCACGATGTCGCTATGATCCGTCACGAGGGCCAAGAGGATGTAGCTCGATGGGTTACCCGGGTCCATGAACGTTTGGCCGGCGTTGAACATCCCGAACAGTGGCGCGAGTACCTGCTGTTAGATGTCGCGCGCAACTTGATGCGAGCCGGCAGTCGCGTCACTTTGGAGCAGCAGCGTAGACTGGCGGAAAGCATGTTGCGCCGTTTGACTTCGCCAAAGTTGAGCCAGTTGCAGCGAGAGTTTTTCTCGACAACTCCCTTTTCACAATTGACCCGCAGTCTCCAGCAGTGGGTTGCGGAGCCTGTTGACTACGCTCAGTTGTTGAGTGATCTGGAACAGTACGAGTCACTGGACCATCGTGCGATTGCGCGTCGTGTTGCTCGGCAGTACAACCTTCTACGTTGGTCTCCAAGCGTACCGTTAAGACAATTCGGTGAGCAGGTTAACCTGCATTACCGTAACGCCAATTTGCGGGTGACTGTATCGGAGTCATTCTTGAATCGGTTGTTGCCAGCAATGAAACCGGTCGAGACACCGATCGACGAATGCGTGATGGGTGCACGTATTGAAGGTAGTAGTCAGGCACGCACAGATTTAGCAGTGCGTTTGATTAAGGCGCCGTGGTCCTGGCGTTTGCGCTTGGAGGCACAAGGTGAGGTTGAATCGCAGACGGCCACTACGACGTGGCCAGCGCGGCTGATCAACCACGGGCACGCCACTTTTCGGGCACAGAAAGTCCTGCTCATGGACAGCGTGGGTACTTTTCCGGACCCGAGTCGCGCTGCGGCTATAAGTGAATCTGAACTCACCGATCTGCAAACATCCTTTGACGTGATCCCGGTCGTAAGATCGCTGGTGCGAGGAATGGTGTTAAGGGAATATGAGAAAGTACAGCCTCTTGCCCAGCAGACGATGGAAAGCCGTGTGTCACGCACCGTCGAGGCGCAATTAGACCGTGAGGTGGCTGAGTCGCTTGATGTTTCCAGGCAGAAAATTTCGGATCGGGTGTTGGGCCCACTAGATCGTTTGGGTTTGGAACCTCGGATCGTGCGTTTGCAGACAACGGAGCGACAGCTCGTAGGGCGTTATCGACTGGCATCTGATCGACAGCTGGGGAGTTATACGCCGCGGCCTCGTGAGCCCAAAGAGAGCGAGCTTAGTGTGCAGTTTCACGAGTCGGCATTGAACAACGCACTGGAACAAATTCAGTTTGACGGTCGTGAAATGGAATTGCGCCAATGGCTGGTCTACCTGCTGGACATTTTTGGCCAAAAGGAAGATGTGTTGCCAGAGGATATTCCGGAAAATGTTAAGGTTCGATTTGCTGCCGATGAAGCGGTTCGGGTCAAACTCGAAGGGGGACGTGTCGAGCTGTCGCTCCGTTTTGCGGAAGTTTCCGAACGCCGTAACCGTTGGCGGAATTTTGGCGTCACGGTCTGGTATCGACCACAGGTCGATGGGCTGTCACTAAAACTAGTGCGAGATGGTTATATCAGCGTTGCCGGACGAAGGCGGAAGTTGGCTTTGCGAGCCATTTTTGCAAAGGTCTTTTCCAAGGCCCGACCTTTGACGTTGCTGGATCTGCAAGAGGCCCAGGAATCAAGCTTGCATGGTCTCCAGTTGACACAATGTGTGGTTCGAGATGGCTGGTTTGGTGTCGCCGTAGGTCCGAAGAGACGCGTTGTTGCAATCCGTCGTTTGACTGATGCACAATAGTCGTTGCTCTCACGCGGATTTGGTTTTCGGGGTGTGCGCTGGACACCTTGCGGGGCTACAATCTCTGGGACCAAAGAGTTTGTTGCCATGGCCAGAATTCGAGACATATCCGTAGATGCGCACCTGCTTGGAAAAGTTGCGTTTGCAGATTGTCAAAGACTGCAAGATCGCCTGGAATTTGAAGCGGTTGACAATCAGTCGTTTCGTATCACGGTCTTGATTGCCGAGCATTCTCCATTGATCACGGTGGGGCGCAACGGCTCACGTGGACATGTTCTGCTCACCGATCAACAGCTGCGCCGTGAACGTCTGGAATTGCGTTGGGTATCTCGGGGTGGCGGTTGTGTGTTACACTCTCACGGCCAAATTGCGGTGTATGTGATTTGCCATTTGAGGCGGCTTGACTGGTCTGTGGGAAGTTACCTGTCGCGTGTTCGATGCGCTTTGGTTCAAACTTGTGAGCAGTTCAGGATTCCAGTCTTGCAGCGTCCTGCGCGAGGTTTCGGGGTCTGGGCGAGGTCCGGCCAGTTGGCCACACTGGGTGTGGCAGTTCGTCGAGATGTTACGAGTTACGGCGCGTTCTTGAACGTGAATCCAGCGATGCGACTATTCTCTTTTGTACGGCCTGCGATCCCCATGGATGATGTGACGTCGCAGAGTTCCCTGATGGCTGAATGCCGTCAGGGTGTTAAAATGACGGCGGTTCGGGTGGCGTTGATCGAGCAGCTTTCCCATGTATTTGGGTCTGAACAATGTCACCTCCAAACAGGCCATCCTTATTTGCGTAACCAGATCGGATAGCGTGAACCAGCCTTCATCTTTCACTGAATTGCCAGTTATCTCGGCGTCGACAGGGCGGGCGCGACTGCCTGCGTGGTTGCGCCGTGAGGTTCCTAAAGGTAACGCTGACCATTTTACAGCTCGGGTAGTGGAAAAGTTTGGCTTGGAAACTGTCTGTGATCATGCGCGTTGCCCCAACCGCATGGAATGCTACTCACAAAAGACCGCGACCTTTATGATTCTTGGGGATGTTTGTACCCGTTCTTGCGGTTTTTGTGCTGTGGCACGCGGAAAGCCATCGTTGCCCGCGGTTGACGAGCCTGCGCGATTGGCTGGTGCTGTGGTGCAGATGGGTTTGCAGCACGTGGTGATCACGTCGGTTACAAGGGACGATCTTCCAGATGGTGGGGCGCAGCATTTTCATGACTGCGTCGTAGCAGTTCGCAACCACACTGATGCAACAATCGAATTACTGACACCAGATTTTCGAGATTGTCCCAATGCGATTGATGTCGTGTTGGACGCTGCCCCAGATGTATTCAACCATAACACTGAGACGGTGCCGAGATTGTATCGACGTGTACGTGGTCCGCAGAGTGACTATCGTTGGACATTGCATTTGCTGGATGTGATCAAACGGCGGTCTCCTTCCACGAAGACGAAGAGTGGCCTGATGCTGGGCCTTGGTGAGACGCACGAAGAGCTGTTCGGTGTTCTTGCGGACCTTCTTGACGTCGGTTGTGACTTTTTGACACTGGGACAATATTTGCAGCCTGCGACCGATCGTTATCTGCCTGTAGTACGTTTTGTGCCACCTGCGGAGTTCACAGATTTGGGTGAAAAAGCTCGTAGAATGGGCTTCAGTCAAGTCGCGAGTGGGCCGTTTGTCCGTAGCAGTTATCATGCGCGGGATATGGCAGAATCTCGTTGAAAGCCGGCCGGCTGGGAGTTTTCGGGAATATTTGCCTCACTGGCCGGATCCTAATGGACGCAACCTCTTGCTTGGAACTTGTCACCCCCGATTTTGGTTTGGCCAACGAATTGCTGGTAGTCACAGCCTGGCTTGCGAAAAGTGGGGATTCTGTAACGCATGGAGAACCGCTCGTAGAAATTACGGCAAATGACGTCACGATTGGTGTGTCGGCTCCCGCTAGTGGAACATTGCGTCAACTGTGCGTGGAGGAAGACACGGTTGTCACAGCGGGTGATGTGTTGGCGCAAATTGACCTGGAAGAGACGTGAGGTGGCATGACGGTATGGTCGGAATCGGGCCTGTCGCCCTAGTTCCTATGCGGCGCAGTTTGTTCTATACTAAAGGACTCTGAATTTTCGTACATTTGTTGCCCCATTGTGGAGAACACGAGATGAAGAATTGGATGGCTTTGTTGACGGTTGTTGCCGCGACTTCTCTGGGCGCGGTTGGTTGTGGCGCTCCCGAGAATTCCGAGAATGCCGTAGATCCAAGCGTTAGCGTGGATGAGGGCGTTACCGATATGCCCGATCCGACTGGCGCTGGCGATGCTGGCAAGTAAGCCTGCTCGCGGCGGGGCTGTTTTTGCTCCCGACACAATACAGAACAGTTTTTGAGCTGTCAGAACCTCGCACCATGTTTCAGGTGGCGCGAGGTTTTTTTTTGCCTTTTGTTTGAGCGGTTGTTTACCCCAGAAGGGGCGGTCATTCTGTCGCAGTAACGCGTCGAGGGTGCGGCAACGCAAACGAATTTTTGCAGAACCGACCGGTGCGCTGTTATTGGATCAAAACTGCTCATGTGACCCTGTGAGAGAATTCTGCATGTCCGAGGACAATTCACCGTCTCGTCAGTTCAATTTTTGTGCGGGTCCCGCGGCATTACCGCTCCCAGTGCTCGAGCAGGCGCAAAGAGATTTACTGGCACTTCCCGGTACGGGCGCATCGGTACTTGAAATCAGCCATCGCAGTCCAGCATTCAAGGCAATTCTTCATGATGCAGAATGTCGCTTGCGGCGGTTACTGGCGGTTCCGGATGGCTACACCGTGTTGTTTCTACAAGGAGGCTCCCGGCTGCAGTTTTCGATGGTGCCCATGAACCTGTTGGGTGGCCAGGAAGGTGACGCGCAATATGTGTTGACGGGGTCGTGGGGTGTGAAAGCCTGTGAGCAAGCCCGTTTGGCAGGCGCTGTACGGGTGGTCTGGGATGGCGCAGCGACTGGTTACGACCGCTTGCCGGATGATTTGTCCTGGGATGGTTCGGATGGGATTGCGTATCGGCACGTCACTTCAAATGAGACAATTCAAGGCGTGCAGTTTCGCTCGGATCCTGAAGCAAAAGATCTGGTACTGGTTTGTGACGCTTCGTCTGATTTTCTCTCACGGCCCATTGATGTTGAACGCTATGGGTTAATCTACGCATGTGCGCAAAAAAATGCCGGGCCCGCCGGGGTGACTATTGTGATCATTCGTGATCAGCTATTGGAGCGTAGTGCAGATTCCCTGCCAGGTTATCTAAGTTATCGGGAACATGCTCAAGCGGGCTCCTTGTACAACACTCCATGTACGTTCGGCATTTACATGGTCGGGTTAGTCGCACAATGGCTTGAGGATGAGATTGGTGGTCTCGTGGCGATGGATCATCTCAATCAGGCCAAAGCGAAGATGTTGTACGACGTACTGGACAGCAGCGATGGATTTTATCAGGGGCATGCCCAGCCAGATTATCGCTCTCTTATGAACGTGACATTTCGATTGCCATCCAGCGAATTGGACGATCGTTTTGTTGAGAGCGCCGAAGCGGAGGGACTTTGTGCCCTTCGCGGTCACCGCAGCGTGGGGGGAATCCGCGCGTCGATCTATAACGCGGTGCCGGAGTCCGGGGTAGCCTCCTTGGCAGGTTTTATGCGTGATTTCCGTACCAGGAATGCTTAGGCATCGTCGTTGAGCGCTGCCTGATGGTGTGGCCAGACGGCGGTCTTGTCGAGGGCTATACGGCTACGCAGGTGGACGATGTCCCGGAGTGCCGCCGGCATTCATGGCGGTGTTTCCTCCGTCCATTGGGATCAGCGCGCCCGTGATCCACGAGGACGCGTCCGAAGCCAGTAACACGGATAGTCCTTTGATATCTGCGGGCTTGCCCATGCGTCCTGCGGGAATTCCGGAGAGAAATTGTTGCTGCAGATTTGGATCCGCTTCCATTCTCTTGAGCAGCCCCGGATTGGTAACCTGGGCGGGCAGAATCGCATTGACACGAACACCAGACGCGGACCATTCCGTGCTCAATTCTCGTGTCATCTGCACAACTGCTCCCATGGCCATGCTGTAAGCGATGTGGCTTCGTCCTAATGCAGTGGTGCTGGCGAGTGAGCCAATATTCACAATGGACCCCCTGCCCTGCGACAGCATGCGAAGCCCGGCTTGTTGACACATGAAAAAGCGTCCAATTACGAGTTGTTGGAGCACTCTCTGAAGTTGTGCCAATGTAAGTTCCGTGGGGCTGGCCAGGACGCCTTGGCCAGCGACGTTGCCCAGGAAATCGATGCGCCCGAATTGCTGGTCGAGTTCTTCAAATAAAGAAGTGATTTGCTCAGAGTCAGAAACATCGCAATCCACGACGACGGCTTTCCTGCCTAACTGGGTGATCTGTTGGGCGGTGATTTGGGCTCCTTCGGGGTTAATGTCAACAAGAACAACATCGGCTCCAGCTTCTGCCACTGCGAGCGACATGGCTTGCCCCATTCCGGACGCCGCCCCGGATACCATGGCAACACGACCTGTTAGATCAAACGGATTAGCTGTCATCAATAAGGTTCCTCAGAAAGACCAGGAAGCGACTTTGGAGCATACATAATCCAGAGATATAATGAGAGACGGCTCAGTCAGGTCATTGCTGCGATTGAACTCAATTTCAGTGATTGTTGTTGGGACTTGGCGATTGTTGTTTATCGGGTGGAGTGAAGACCGGTATGAGATACTTGCTGGTTGTCGTTTTACTACCTGTATTTGCCAACGCAGGTATGCCTGCGGCCGAAGCGTCTGATCGTGAGCGGGCCGCCTATTTTGAGTCCAAGGTTCGCCCCTTACTGGCGCAACGCTGCTTTCGTTGCCACGGACCGAAAAAACAGCGAGGTGGTTTAAGGCTCGACCAAGGCCCTCATCTTCTGGCAGGAGGTGATTCAGGACCTGTGCTAAAGCCTGGCAAGCCAGATGAAAGTCTGCTGATCCAGGCGATCAATTACCAGGGCCTTGAAATGCCGCCAGATCGCAAGCTTCGCCAACGCGAGGTGGAAGTACTTACCCGATGGGTTCGCAGTGGGGCCTATTGGCCTCGGGGCGCAGTCGCGCCCGACGAGTTGACACATCCGTCGTTGGGCGTGACAGCTGCAGATCGGCAGCATTGGTCGTTTCAACCGTTGAAACGACCAACCATTCTTCGGAGTGGCAATTTTTCGCAGATGGCGAATCCTATCGATTGGTTTGTGACAAAACGATTGCGGGAACAGGGGCTGCGGTCGGCACCGCTGGCAGCGCCGCGTATCTTGATTCGTCGATTGTTTTTTGATTTGACCGGTTTGCCTCCGACGCCGGATGAGGTGCAGAAGTTCGCGGAAAATCCGGCAGCTGATCGTTACGACCGGTTGGTGGATGACTTGCTGGCGCGTCCGCAATACGGTGAACGCTGGGGCAGGCATTGGCTGGATCTCGTTCGTTATGCCCAAACCAACGGGTATGAACGGGATGGTGAAAAACCCCACGCATGGCGTTTTCGTGACTACGTGGTGCGTTCGTTCAATGAGGACAAAGGTTTCGATCGGTTTGTGCAAGAGCAGTTGGCGGGTGATGAACTGGAGGACTTGTCGCGAGAGACGATCATTGCCACAGGCTATTATCGGCTGGGGGTTTGGGATGATGAGCCGGATGACAAACAGGTTGCTCTCTGGGATGAAATCGATGATCTGGTGCGTACGACTGGTGAAACATTCTTGGGACTGACAATAGGTTGTGCCCGTTGTCACGAACATAAATTCGACCCGATTCCACAGGAAGATTACTACCGATTGGCGGCATTTTTTCGCAACGTCATTCCGTATGGCACAGACC
>PBOG01000027.1 GCA_002724245.1 Planctomycetaceae bacterium | reverse complement strand
CCTGACAATGAAACAAAACCTGACAATGAAACAAAACCTGACAATGAAACAAAACCTGACAATGAAACAAACTACCGCTGCTCCCGTGACGCGTCGTCGATTCCTGGCGGCCAGTTGCACTGCCACGCTAACCGCACCACATGTCATCACTGCGGCGAAAGGCAGCGATTCGTCAGTCGTGGGCGAAGGGGCCCACCGCTTCCAGGTAAATCATCAGTGGGCTCAGCTTCCCGATCGCTTTCAATGGCAGACCACACACAACGTCGCCATCGATCGCAACCAGAATCTATACGTGATTCATGAAGGAGATGCGACCCGAAAAGAACACCCTGCTATCTTCGTGTTTGACGAGTCGGGACGTTACGTCCGGTCGTTTGGAAAGCAATTTCAAGGCGGAGGTCATGGCATCGAGGTACGTGAGGAAGAAGGAGAAGAGTATCTCTATGTCTGTGCCTACCAGCACCTCAAGACCTTTGCCAAGCTAAGCCTTACTGGTGAAGTCGTTTGGCAAAAGCACGCACCGATCAAAGCCGGCGGCTACGCTCAGGGGGAAGCAAGCAATCCTCAAAAAGTGTGGGGGCGCGATCGATTCATGCCCACCAATTTTGCCTTTCTTCCTGACGGCGATTTTCTATTGGCAGATGGTTATGGGTCGTGGCGGATTCATCGCTACGATCGAGATGGCAACTGGAAGTACACTTTTGGCGGCCCCGGGGAAAAGCCCGGACAGTTCAACCTGCCTCATGGCATCTGGTTTGATGAACGACCAGGACGCGAGCCACTGGTAGTCATTGCGGACCGCGCACACCACACGCTGCAATACGTCACGCTGGAAGGCAATCACGTCGAAACACTCAGCGGCTTCGGGCTCCCGGCGAATCTCGATACGCATGGCGAATTACTGCTCGTCCCTGAACTCTACGCCCGCGTTTCCCTGCTAGACAAAGATAACCAGGTCGTAGCCAGACTCGGCGACGATGTCCAGCGTATCCGCAACGACAACAAATTTGCTATTCGTCGAGACGAAAAGCGATGGCAAGCGGGGCGTTTCATTCATCCACACGATGCCTGTTTCGACAAGGCCGGCAATATCTTTGTGGCAGAATGGGTAGCAAGTGGACGCATCACGCGGCTGGAGAGGCTGTCATAACAAATCGAATCGAGACATGTCCCGGGCAAGCAACAAGTTTGGCGTCGAGGTGTCTTGCGCACCGCTTTCCGCACTGAACTCGCGACGCCCCACACAACCAGTCAGAGCGTTAAACAAGTCCTTTACGAACAGCCCAGACAGCCACTTGTGTGCGATCGGACACCCCCACTTTCCGCAAGATGTGCTGGACGTGCTCTTTGACCGTTTCATAGCTGATGCTAAGTGCCTGGGCGATTTCTTTGTTGGTCAACCCAAGCGCCAGCTGCCTCAACACTTCACTTTCACGCTGGGTCAAAGGCACCTCGACGTCCGCATTCAGTCGAGGTGTCGCCAATGCCCCGGTAACGCGCCGCAATTCGTCGCGTGTCCAGACATCCTGTCCCGCCGCAGCCTTACGAATCGCCTCTAGTAAATGTTCACGATCCCGGCCTTTGAGAAGATAACCTGCTGCACCCAAAGCAACTGCCCGCGCGATGTAGGTAGGATTGTCGTAGGTTGACAACAACAACACTGGAATTTCGGGGTAATCTAACTTCACACGTCCCAACGTGTTCAGTCCATCACCATCCGGCATACGAATGTCCAGGATTAAGACGTCAATCTTGTGTTCAGTGATCAACCGCAGCGCCTGCTCACCGCTCGAGGCTTCTGCAACCACCTCAATTTCCGTGCCCGTCACCAACGACCGCAAACCGCAGCGGACGACCTCATGATCGTCGGCAACTAACACTCGAATCGCCATGCCCGACCTCTTCGTTCACTCGCATGAGCGTCTAAATGCAGGTACCACCTGCTCGACAGAAATGCTAGTTCGTAATGTAACGAAAGCGGGGCAATGCCACCACCGGCCAGCGCGCCCAGCCAACCCGGCAACTGCAATTCTACCCGGCGCCCCTGCCGGTTCGGCACCCAGCAATGGATCGTATTTCAGCGACGCGACAGTGCTCTTATCGGCGTTGAACGCACCCGTCGCGACAAAAGAATCACCCTTTACATCTACTTACCAAACAGCTCACCGTAGACGTGTTCTATGTTCTCTTCGCGTGTCTTCACATCGACGCCAGTCCATTCCTTGTAGAACGGCAGGTCGAGCGTCTGCTTGATTTGTTCAAGCGTCTTGCCACCATCTCCTAATTTCTTGATGGCCGCACGCAACTCAACGAAGTACTTGCGCTGTGTTGCGATCAGCTCAATTCCTGCGACTTCGCCATGTCCCGCGGCAATTACTTTGGGATCGAGTTCCTCCATCGCATTGAGCACGGTAATCCAACTCGCGGTGTCGCTATCTCCCGTGTAATTGAAAGCACCGTTAACACAAGCGTCACCACTAAACAAAATTCGTTGCCGAGGTAACCAGGCGACGGCATCACCGGCGGTGTGGGCATGACCGAAATAGAGCAACTCCACCCGCATCTCACCATCGTCGATGATCAACTTGCGGGGAAAATACAAAGCTGGCCGTTTGTAGGTGAGCGGACCATATTCATCCGGTTTTTCTTTCTGCGACTTCTGAAATCCCTCCAACCCCTTGGTCTCAAAAAGTGGACCGCTACGTTCAGAAGCAACCGCGATGGCCCCCTGTTCGGTGTACCGCATATTTCCGTCCGCATGGTCCCCATGGTAGTGCGTATCGAAAACATAGCGAATGGGCTTGTCGGTGATCTTGCGAATCTCCGCAATCACACTGGTAGCCTGATCAGGAAAGTTTGCGTCTATCACCAGCACAAAATCGCGAAAGACAACCCACCCCTGGTTACAGCCTGTAAACTCCGGTTCCGTCTGCGCTTTACGAAAGTATACGCCAGGTGCCAATTTGTAGATCTTTGATTCCGTCGGCACAAACCAACCACTGGCCCAACTCGCCAGCCCGGCCATCAACAACAGTCCCAAGCCCCACATCGCCCTGCGGTTCTGGCGCATCAGTCTTACTCCTTGGCACAATAATGTCCGTCTGTTTGCACGGACGGATCAGGGGGTCCGATCAACAACTGCTGTCAGCAACCAGTCGCCCACGCTGGACTCCGTTGCCATTTCGCTTCAACGAAGAACTTAGTGTAACGCATTCCGGATGCTGTTGCGCGTCGCTGCCAAACAAACGCCGCCAAAGGACGGTTCGGCGGGCGAGGTATTCCCACTCACTGGATGAGTGGACCTGCACTACCGCGAGAATAACCGAAAAACTCGTATGCCCAACGCACCTCCCGGCGGGCAATAAAGCCGTACACCACAACGCCGGACAATACCAGCAAGACCAGACGCAGGTGCAGGATCATGGTCTCCGGTAGGATTCCACGAATTGCCCAGACAACGAAGCCCATCACCAGAGTCGCCAATAGCGAACCGCGGATTCCATTCCACAGCTGTCGAAATGGCGCACCGCTGCTCCCCAACACGAATCGTGTGTACGGAATCCAGAGAACCAACAACAATACCAGACTGAATGCGGCAGCCATCCCTATCGCTGGGCCGTCCGGGGAAGTACCAAACCGTTTTCCGAGTAGCCCGCCAGCGAAATAGCCCTGCACCATAATCACCAGGACCACGAACGCGCACCAACACAAATGGCGAGTGCGCGCCGCAGCTGCCAATACACTCCCCGCGATATTTATCCAACCCAACGCCAGAATGGCCGGAGCAAGCAGACTGAGAACGGTCCCGCCTGCAATCCATTGGCTTCCACCGAGGAGTCCCATCACGTCCTCTGCAACGAGTGCTAGTCCGACACCACAGGGAAATAGTACGATCGCAACCAACCGATAAAAACTGACCACCAGGTCAGAAAATTCTCCGGACCGCCGTGACGCGCGAGACAATGCTGGCAACATCACGCTGGTGACGGGCATCGTCACCAGGTACACAGGACGCATCATCAGGTTGAATGTCTGGGTGTAAATACCCAACACGCGCTGGCCTCCGGGGACCGCTCCCAACATCACCGCCAACACGATCTTGTCCAGGTTCCACGCCAGGAAAAACAAGAGGCCACTTAGCGAGTATCCACTTCCAAACAGTACGAGAGCACGACTGGATGCGATTTTCTTCGGCCAGGATGGGCGAAACGGATGGTTCCACCAGGCTAACGCGGCAAGCGTCGACAACTCAACGTATTGCTGAACAACCAACGCCCACACATCGTATTGTCGCCATGCCGCCAGGACCGCGGCACTACCGCCGGCAAACAATGCCACAAACCGATATTTTGCCACCTGGCCGACCGCCATCTCGCGTTCCAAGAGTGCTAAATGCTGGGCACCCATGGCATGGATCAAAAGAGTCGCCGACAGGGCATAACACAATACGACCAGTTCGGTGGAAGAAAACGCCCAGGCAAGGAGATGGCCGCTCAAGGCAAAACCAACCGCAACCAACCCACCAAGTGCAATCTGCGTCCAGAACAACCAGGAGCTCTCGGCGGCCGACAAATCAGGGCGTTGCACACTCGCCACCTGCAAACTCAATCCACCCAGCATTCGCGCCAGCAACAATAGCGGCATGACCATCCCAAGAAGCCCAAAGGGATCCGGCCCCAGCTGCCGAAAGAGCACCGCCAGCACGACGAAAGAGACCAGCTGCGATGCCAATTGCGCCGCCACAACCGACCGCATGCCTTGACGCACCTGGCCAGCTAATGGCGCTTTGTCAGCATTTGGGTTCGAGTCGTCCAAGACGCGTATTATTCACTGTGGGTGATGATCCAGGGCCGCGACCAGACAACACCGTTGGAACACATTCGGTCGCATCCCAACTGCCTGTCAATCATTCACTGGCTGGACGGCAGTAATGAAGTGCCAGCAATGCGTAAGCCGTCACCAGATTAGCATCCGCCTCATACCAGCGTTGATTGGAATTCAGCCAGGACCCATCCTGAAGTTGGCGGCGGGCAAGCTCCGCCACAAGTTCCTTGCGCCAAGAATGCCGTTTCCCAGATTCATCAACGAAAACTTCCTGTCCCAAGGCGTCTAATGCCTTGGCAAAGGTATGGTAGTAGTAAAAGAGGCCAGACGTCCCCATGCCAGGATTTGTTTTCAAATCATAGTGACGGCGCAGCCATTTTACAGCCGCTTTCACACGTGGATCTTCTGGCCCAACCCCCGCGTAAATCATGCTCTTGAGCCCGGCATATGTCATCGACCCGTAACTTCGCAATCCGCCATCCGGTGTCTTGCCGGCCTGGCTATATCCACCCGAATCGGGAGTGTAGTAAAACCCACCATCTGGATTCTTGGCCGCAAATGGAGTCGTGTTCGCCGCGCTTTCATGGTTCTGACAACGTGCGATGAACACCAGTGCTCGCTGGATCGCATCACTATTGGACTTATTACCCGCAGCCACCAATGCTTCCACAAAAAATGACGTATTGGAGAGATCCGCACGTTTATTCTTCCCGTATCCCTGACCACCAAACGCAAAATCGCTCTTGTCCTTCCCCTCTCCTTGATCCCATTGCAAGTCTTTCAGGAACTTCTCCGCGTCGGCGAGGAGTTTCTTATAGCGACCGTCTTTGTTTGCCGCCTGAAAGCAGATCAGCGCTAACGACGTTTCATAATTCTTGTAATAGGTCCCAGATTGGTAGATACCACCATCTGGCTGGACAAATTTCTCCAGGTAGCGAAGTGCACGTGACACGGTTGTATCCTGCGGATTGACACCGTGTTGCAACAGGGCGGTCGTCGTCAGTGCCGTCACGGCGGGACCTAACGCGCCACTGAAAGAACCGTCCGCGGCCTGGCCACGACTCCGCAAAAATCCAATTCCGCGGGATGCGACTTGCTGAAGACGTGCAGCATCATCATCGGCTTGACCTCCGCGCCCCGGCCCGAGAGAAAATCCCGCCACGAGCACCACGACGATTCCGAGATGCGTTCTTTTCATATGTTCATTCCTCACTACTTTCACCCTTCCGTCGAGTGCTCTGTAAACCCACCGCGTATTTCCTGTTAGAGTCAGAACGTATTGGACAGCTCATGTTTCTGCGCCCCGCGTTTCTGCGCCCCATGTCAGCTCGCCGCCTCTACTTCATCAATCTTATACGTCCAGCGTCAGGAAGTCACGCCGGCCGTCTGACTCGTCGTCCTGGGCTAGGCCTTCGTCACCGGCCGCATTTTGTGGAACGCCGCATTTCGTGAAACACTGCAAAACTCTTATACTACTTGCATGCGCACTCCGGCTGACAATCTCCTCCAAATCGATAACCCCATCCGGCTCGAATCGGGCACGCTCGTACTGGCCTTTTATGGCTGGATGGACGGCGGCGACGCTTCTACCGGTACGGTAGAACGTCTTCGTAAACAGCTCGATGCCCAGCCTTTCGCTCAGATCAGTGGAGACCCCTTCTACGTCTACCATGTTCCCGGAGACATGGAAGTCGCAGTCCGTACGCGCCCCCACATTGAGATCGAAGAGGGACTGGTCAAAAAAATCGAAATGCCGACCAACATCTTCTACGGCCACGAGCCCTCCAATCTCGCCCTGTTCGTCGGCCGTGAACCTAACATGCAATGGGAAACCTTTGGAGAGTGCATCTTCAAACTGGCATCAGACACTGGCATCTCTCGAATCTTGTTTGTCGGTTCATTCGGTGGCACCGTCCCACACACCCGTGAACCGCGGCTCTACATCACCGCTTCCAACGAACAAGTACTGGCGGAAATGGAGTCCTACGGAATGCGGCGCAGTGGCTATGAGGGCCCAGGTTCATTTACCACCTATCTCATGTCACAAGCACCCCGCGTCGGGTTAGAAATGGGGTCTCTGGTCGCAGAAATCCCCGGTTATCTGAATGTCACCAATCCGGCCAGCATCGAAGCCGTCACACGACGGCTGGCCAAACTACTGGACCTGCCGGTCAAACTCGATCCTTTGATTACAGAAACTACGCGTTGGGAATTTGAGATTTCCAAGGTTGTCGAAGAGAATGAGAACTCGGAACTGGCCAGCCAGATTCGTCAGTGGGAAGAAGATTACGATAACGAATTGCTGGACCGCGAATCGGACTCCTGACTGAATGCCGGAACCCGCGGGCACCACGCTGCAAACTGAGCCCGTCACGTGGGCCATCATCTGAAAGGTTCCTGTGCTCTTGATGTATTCTGGTTGCTGCCCGCCTGCTTTGCTTTACCTCACCTGTGACGACTTACCCTGACTCGCTCCAATCCACACTTTGCCGTCAGCTTTCTGTGAGCCCATTCTCGTGACGACACCTCAAAAAATTCTCGCGTTGTGCCGCGAAAACGATGTAAAAACCGTAGACATACGGTTTGTTGATCTACCTGGAAATTGGCACAGTCTGTCAATTCCCGTTTCCCGTCTGGATGAAGAGCTGTTTGAAAATGGGCTCGGGTTTGACGGAAAGCGATTCCGAGGCTGGAACTCCGTGTCAGAAAGCGATCGGATCGCGATTCCACAACCCGAAACGGCGTTTCTAGACCCCTGCGACGGGCGTCCCACACTGTCCATCATTGCAGACATCCACGACCCGATTGCCGGTGACAACGATGTCTGCGATCCACGCAATGTGGCCTGGAAGACATTGAACTTCTTGAAAACAACATCCATTGCCGACACTGCGCATTTCGGCCCAGAAGTCGAATTCTATCTTTTTGACGGACTGCTCTCCGCGCACCGCGAGGAGCGATTGCGCCACCCACGCGAGCACAACCATGGCCTGGCACCACCCGGTGTTGCGGGCTTGAACTCTGCTGAAGATTCAGTTACGCACGTCCACGATAGTTACTCCACTGCGGACGCTACGCCAGAACTGCGGCATGACCTTTTGCAAGTCATGTCCGCATGTGGTCTCTTGGTGGAATGTCAGCAGCAGCGACTCGGCGCACAACGCCAGATGGTCACGGCACTACAAGGTCAAGACCTGGTGACTATGTCGGACGCTTTGATGCGTTACAAACACATCGTCAAAAGTATTAGTTGCCGCCATGGCCAGACAGCCACATTCATGCCCAAGCCCAGTCGCACTCTGCGTGGCAACGGAATGCGCATACAGCTGACACTCTGGAAAGAGGACACACCGTTGTTCGCGGGTACGGAATATGCTGGTCTTAGTGAGCTCGCATTGCATGCGATCGGAGGCATTCTGAAACACGCACCATGCCTGGCCGCCTTCACCAATCCCACAACCAACAGCTACGCGCGCCTGCTACCCGAGTGCGAAGGCCCTGTCAATCTGGACTATTCGCGTCACGATGCGATGTCCGTCTGCCACATACCCAGCCACAGCCCCGTTTCCCAGGACCAGCGCATTGAATTCCGCTTCCCTGACCCGAGCTGCAATCCCTACCTCGCATTTTCGGCCCTGTTGATGGCGGTAATCGACGGGATTCAAAACAAAATCCATCCCGGTGATCCCGCTGACACGCCTCTGTCCCCTGACACGTCGGCACCTCGTCGAGAAACGCTGCCAATCTCCCTGGCTGATGCACTGACCGCTTTGCAAGAGGACCACGATTTCCTGTTGCGCGGAGATGTTTTCTCCGAAGATCTCCTTGATTCATGGATCCGCATGAAACGCGAAGAGGAAATCGAGCCATTACGTCGTGAAACTCATCCTTATGAAGTCGGTCTCTATTTTGACGTCTGACCGCACACCGCCTCCCGCCTGATGAGGCTCCCGTTGCACGGCCTTCCCGTTGCACGGCCTTCCCGTTGCACGGCCTTCCCGTTGCACGGCCTTCCCGTTGCACCATGCGTCACTCACGCATCCCGTTCCCTGCGACGCCTCCCCGGTGACCACGCCAGGGCTGAACTGGCAATCACACCAGATTTCCGCCTACAATGACTAGACGGTTTGGACGCTTCGCACCTTCCTTCCAGTCTGTGAATGATGCCCATGAGCTGCCAGAAATCCCAGCATGTCTACTGCGGTTCGCGCCGTGAAGCATTACAGATCGGTGTTGGTCTCTTCGGTCTCGGGCTGCCCGGTTATCTGGAGGCTGCGGACAAGAAAGATGTCTCCTGCATTTTCATTTTCCTCGCAGGCGGTCCAAGTCACTTCGAGACCTTCGACCCTAAACCGGACGCGCCGGCTGAAATACGGGGACTCTGGAAGCCAATCAGTACCCGTGTTCCAGGAACCCAAATCTGTGAGAAACTTCCGCTACTTGCACAACGGATGGATAAAGTAGCAATTGTCCGCTCTTGGCAAGGCTCGAGCGGTTCTCATGCCAGCGGTTCGCAACACGTTGCCAGCGGTATGTATCCCGCACGCGGCGGTCAATATTTCCCCAACTTCGGCTGCCTCGTGTCAGCGTTACAAGGAAGTCGAGTTTCTGGCGTACCTGCACATTTTGGAATACCTTTTGCGGCACGATACACCGATCCCCCGGGGTACCTGGGAGCAGCACATCGAGCTTTTGACATTGAAGGCGACCCTCGCAAACCCAATCTCTCGATGGCCAAAATGCAACTTGCTGCCGCGCGATTTGAAGATCGCCAGTCGATGCTCAACCAACTCGAGAACCTCGGGCAATTAGCCGAGCTCGAAGACGAATCCCTGGAAGCGAGTACACAATTCTCGAAAGAAGCTATTTCGCTCCTTACCAGCAACGCTATGCATCACGCGATGGACCTGGAGCAGGAACCCCTCTCTTTGCGTGAACGCTACGGAATGAATATCTACGGTCAACGTGTGCTGCTGGCGCGCCGCCTCGTGGAAGCAGGCGCCCGTTTCGTGACCATTAACCACGCGGTGCAAGGTGGCCTGTTTGGTGCCGGCACAACAAACGGCACCTGGGACAATCATGGCTGGTTGTTCGATTCGATGATGTCATTTTCGCATGAACCGGCAGGCCTGCCTGGGGGTAGCAACTGGCATCGGTATCCCGGCCCAGGTAATCTACCGCAACTCGACATGTCCCTTTCCACGCTTTTGGATGATCTGGAACAACGAGGACTTCTGGAAACGACGCTGGTGGTCGCTATCGGCGAATTCGGTCGCACACCGAAAATCAATAAAACAGCTGGACGTGATCATTACCCGTCGGCAGGCAACGCGTTATTCGCCGGAGCAGGTATTCGCGCCGGTTCGGTCATTGGAGCAACCGACCGAAATGGGACGGAACCACGTACGCGGCCCTGGCGGCCGGAAGATTTCGCCGCCTCGATCTATCACTTGCTGGGGCTCGATCCGCAACGCACCTACTTCCCGCGTCTGCCCCGCCCGACTCCCATCGCCAATGGTGCGTTAATCGAAGGTCTCTTCAGCTGATGTGCCACATTGCCAGACCATTCAGCGGGCAACTCGCCAACGCATCTTGAACAGCCAGATCATTGCGACCAGCAGCAATGCGTTAAAAGCCAGGGTGAAGCAGACATAAATACCAAAATAGGTCCACCCTCCAAGCACAGAAACCACAGGGACGACCCCCATCTGCGATACGGAACGAACTTGCAAGGGGATCGCAAATGCTGTGCAAAACGGACTCGTTACGCCAAACCAGTCAACGTAATCAGCGACTTCTTTCCCTGCCAGAAACTCGTCGCTGAAAAAAATCGCTGCCATCGGTGCGCAGAACATGACAACGATGACGAGGTACGTCGTCATCAGACTGATCGATGTCTTGCGAAAAACCACCGAACAGAACAACGCCAGCACGGCCGTGGTCAAACACGTTAATAGTACGACTGCAACATAAGCCAGCACACTCGTCAGATTACTCCAATAGGATGCAACCATGACACAGGCCAGCAATACCGGCCATAACAGAAACATGGTCAATACGCTGGACACCCGTAGTCCGGCGGCCAACTTTCCCCACAAAATCTGCCAGGGTGTAATCGTGGTTGTCAGCAAGAGATCAAGTGTTTGACGCTCACGTTCACTGGTAACGCTGCCAGCAGAAAACACAGGACCGCAGAGCATGTTGAAGATGACCACATAGGAAATATACCAGGCAGCATGCTGCGGCCAAATGTAGAGACAGGCAGCCATCAAAGGAATTGCCAGCAACATGCTGATTTGAATGACAAGTCGCAGCATCAGTGTACCTTGGCTGAAAATCTCGCTGCGAATCTCCTTGTCATAGACTGGATTTGAGCCGTCTTGCAGAAGAGTCTCCCTCTTTCCCGGTGCAAAAAGCTTGTCCGGAAATTGGTCCCGCTGGATAACCAGTCCAACCGCCTGCTCTGCTTCCTGGTCAAGATCGACGACGTCCTTCCCTTCGCTACCTACGTCGGGTGGATGCAATAAACGCGCGCTTGTGACGGCGAACAACGCTGTTGAAATCGCCAACGCAATTCCCGGTACAACCGTAACTGACAGCATTAATCGCAGCTGACCTTCATTACTAAGGGCCGTCCAAAACAATGCCCCTAACATCGTCAAAGGCAGTATCAGCAAGTAAGAGACGACCAACGCAGCGGCGGTACGGTTAAAATAGCTGCTACATGCGACGCCAATGGACCCAAACGTGATCACCGAGGCAACGAGTCCTAGGTACGCCGCCAACAGCTCCAGCGGAGACAAGCCACCTAGTGGCAAACAGAGCATCACAATGGGCAATGAGGCAATGATTAAAACCGCCAAATGCGCCAGCGATGCCACCATTTTCCCGAACACAATCGCGCTGGGCCGCAGTGGACTGGCTAACAACATCTCATAGGTTCTGCGTTCTTTTTCTCCGGTGATTGTACCGGCTGCAAAACTAGGAGCCATCAGAGAAGCAAGGATGTACTGCCCGAGGAAAAACAGGTCGCCCAATCGCTGACCTTCCCCACCGGTCCCCGACAGATTCAGCTGCTCTTCGTCAGGCCAGGCAAAAAAGACAACCACACCGAGTAACGCCTGGTACAAAAACAACAATACGAACGCCCTCGTCATCCGCAGATTAACGAGCAGCTCTCGTTGGAGTACCGGGTTTTCAATCAAATACATGGTTCACTCGGCTTGCCATCTGGAGACGGCCTGACTTCCACGACTCCATCGCTAGAGCATTCTAGAAAAAATCACTGACCTCGAAACCCGGTTCACCGCGACGTCAGAGCTCCGGCGACACACGCAGTCATACAACACGCCAAAGCACCGCCTAGCATCGCGCGCAAACCAAAACGAGCCAGATCCCCTCGCCGCTGCGGAGCGAGCGCTCCAATTCCACCAATTTGAATTCCAATCGCTCCCAGGTTAGCAAAACCCGACAAGGCATAGGTCATCACCAATTGAGTCCGGGGAGTCAGAGAAGGCCCTTCCACTGCAGGATCGATCCACTGCCCCATCTGCTGGAATGCAACAAACTCATTCGCAACAGTCTTTATTCCCAACAGTTGACCAGCCAGCAAACAGTCTTTGGCTTCAATGCCCATCACCCAGGCCAAAGGAGCAAACAAATAGCCCAGTGCTGCCGCAAATGACCAAAGCGACTTCCCCTGCTCATCCACAAACCCGAAGATTCCGCCCAGCCACCCTACGAACGCATCTGCCATAGCAATGATGGCCAGGAACGCGAGCAACATCGCAGCCACATTCAGCGCCAGCTTCAGTCCTTCCGATGCTCCATTGGCCACTGCTTCAATCGCGTTGACCTCCCGCTTCTCCACTTCAACTTGAATCGTACCCAGAGTTTCTGGTGTGTCACGTTCCGGCTTGAGGACCTTGGCGATTACCAGTGCCGCCGGCGCTGAAATCACGGACGCGGTCACCAGATGCCCCGCGTCGATATTCATTTCCGCATACGCCGCCAGGAGGCCGCCGGAAAGCGTAGCAAACCCACCAACCATCAATGCGTTCAGTTCTGAAGCAGTCATGTTTTTTATATAAGGCCGAACCACCAGTGGCGCCTCGGTGTGGCCGACGAACACATTGGCTGCCGCAGCAAGGCTCTCTGCTCCGGATACACCTAATACGCGCTGCATCACGTACGCCATCCCACGAATGATCCACTGCATCACACCGAGATAATAGAACAGTGACATCAACGAAGAAAAAACAATGATGGTCGGCAGTACACCAAACGCAAACGAACTGAGTAACTGGAGCGAACGTTGTTCAGATTGCACTTCTACGGGCAAGCGAAACAAGAAACCAGAACCGGCTTGTACGAACGTCTGCAACTGCGCAAACAAGTAAGTGATCAGGTCGCTTAGCCAGTAGCCAACGGGGCGTTCCAGCCCTGGCGGTGTCCAAAGAATAACACCACCCAGTAAGAACTGCAGCAAGACGCCACGAACCACCAGCCCACGTTGTACATGACGCCGGTCTGAACTCATCAGCCAGGCCAACAAGATCATTACGAACAGCCCAACCACACTGATCCACCGCTCCATGATTTTTCCCACATGCCAGAGAGCAAACCGCAAAACACCACTCAGGAACGGGCAGGCGTATTGAAGATCCGATCGCCCGCATCCCCCAGCCCCGGAACAATAAATTTCTGTTGATTGAGTTCCCGATCAATCGCGGCCACATAGATTGCCGTTTCTGGAAAACATCGCCTGACTTCCTCGATCCCCTCAGGTGCCGCAATCACTGAAATCAACTGTGTCCGTGGCACGCCCCACGTTGTGATTGCTGTGAGCGCCGCGGTCGCCGATCCCCCTGTAGCCAACATGGGATCAAGCACTAATCCAACATCCACCGGAGACGTCTCAGGCAATTTGCTGTAATACTCGACCGGCTGGGCAGTGGTTTCGTCTCGATACAGTCCCAAGTGCCACACTTCGGCATCCGGGATTAACTCCAAAACCGGCTCAACCATGCCCAGCCCAGCACGGAGGATGGGAACCACGCCAACCCGCTCCGCAACCTGACAACCCTCGACAACCCCCAACGGACTGTGCACCTGCCTGGGCTCAACATCAAGTGTCTGTGTGGCTTCACAGATCAACAACATTGCCAGCCGACGCACTAGTTGACGAAACTCCGCAGGTGTCGTCGCCCGGTCGCGGAGTGTCGTCAAATGGCTACGTACCAGCGGATGATCCACGACCGTCACCTGCGTCATGATGTGTTCCTCGGAAAACAGAGAGAGACCTGCGAGAGTTCATTTAGCCCAACAGTCCGAAAACAGTCGTGCGGTGCTTCCCCGGGAACTTACCCCACCAGAGCTGACTTTTCCAGGAATGGTGCCCAGGGAATCAACGTCAGTCGATACAAATTCGTCTCGCTGAACCAGTCGCGGAAGCGGTACAATTCTGGCGGTTGCTTACTGGAAGGATTGCCGATGCGTCTGCGTCATTCATACCGATTCTTGCTGGTCACCGTATTATTGGTGATATTCTTCCTGTGGAACTATCCGCCGAGTCAAAACCCCGACTCGGCAGCGAGAAACGCAGCAGCGCAGCCGTCGCCGGCTAATCCTGCCTCACCGCAACAAATCGCACTACAAAATGCCTCCAGCGAGCCCACCACCAATCCGAAGGCAGCTCCCAATGTGGTGGTGGTAGGTGCCGGCATCTCCGGCATCACTGCTGCACTGGAACTGGGCCTGGGTGGCGCCCGTGTGACGGTGCTCGACATGTCATCGGTTTACGGTGGGCATGCGGTCATGTCACAGGGCGGACTGTGCATCGTCAACAGCCCCCTTCAACAAGCGCTGGGCATCAAAGATTCCCCGGACCTAGCGTACAATGACTTTATCACCTGGGGTGAAGATGCCGACGCAAACTGGGTGCGTTACTACGTCAACCAGTCGCGCCCGCAAATTTACGACTGGCTCGTCGGACTGGGAGTTCGTTTTCAAGGCGTAGAAACCGCGCCCGGCAACTCGGTGAACCGCTTTCATCAACCTGCCGGTCGTGGTATCGGGCTGGTAACGCCTATCTATCGGAAATGCCTTGAGCTCGAAAACATTCAATTCCGTTGGAATACGCAAGCCGTACGACTGATCGTGAAATCAGGACGCGTCACTGGCGTCGTCGGCAGAGAACTCCGCAATGGTGTAGAAACCCCGTTCGAGGCATCATCTGTCGTACTTGCCACTGGTGGATTTCAAAGCAATCTCGATATGGTGCGTGAATTCTGGCCAAAGGAATTTCGTTTTCCAGAACGAATCCTGGCGGGCTCAGGCCGTCATTCTGTAGGTCTAGGCCACCGGTTAGCGACTGAAGTCGGCGCAGAGCTGGCCAAAATGGATCACCAATGGAACTATTTCACGGGGATCCCGGACCCGCGTTATCCAGGAACCAACCGTGGACTTAGCGCCGCAAATATGTGGGGAATCATTGTCAACTCGCAGGGCCAGCGATTCGCCAATTTGCACCAATGGGCCAAAGAAGTCATGCCCGCGTTACTGGCCCAACCGGTGGCCAGGCTGTGGTTTGTATTTGATAAGGCAAGCAAGCCGAAGTTTGTGGTTTCCGGTTCCGACTGGGCGGATTTCTCGAAAGTAGAAAAACAAATCCTGAACAATCCAGACCTGGTTCAAACCGCCAACACGCTCGAAGAACTGGCCGTCGCCACAGGGTTGCCTGCAGCGACATTAAAGGCGACCGTAACCCGCTACAACACTCTCGTCGAGCGTGGTGTCGACACCGATTTTGGACGGTTCAGCCCGCAGCAACCAGAGATTGTCGCCATGTCTCCCGCACTGAAGGTCCCGCCCTTTTACGCGATGCCCGCTTTTCCCTTAACACGCAAGAGCATGGGAGGCGTCGCGATCGACCTGGACTGCCGAGTCCTCGACCGCCAACAAGCTCCCATTCCAGGACTGTATGCGGTTGGAGAGTTGACCGGACTCGCCGGAATTAACGGCAAAGCTGCTCTGGAAGGGACTTTCCTTGGCCCCTGCATCCTCACGGGAAGGGTCGCGGCACGTGCCATTCTGGCGCAACTGCCCGCTGCACAACGGACTTTCCTCAACGCAGAAACAGCCCGTTGCGACGAGTGCCATCAAATGGCCGAGCTACTCAGTGAAAAGCGGAAAGGTTTCTGGCATTTCCAGCAGGTTCACCAACGGACTGTCGAACTGGCACAGGATTGTCGCGACTGCCATGCCGAGCTCGCCCCGTACCAGGAACGGCGCCACCAGGTTGACCACCAGGCCCTCGCCTCGACCTGTGCTCAATGCCACCTCGGTCGCGAGTAAATTGGCGCACCAGACTGCCACGACACACCTCACTTATTCGACGAAGCGGCAAGTTTTTTCCCGGCGCCGCATTTCCACACACGGCAATTTTCGGAGCCAGTAACCGGCGTCCCCGCAACTGAACCAGCGCGTTTCAAGAACAGGGGCACGCGCATGATGCGATGCATCCGTTGCGGACTACTCGCGGCAGCGACCGTCGCGCCGGGTGTCGGTGCACCAACGGACCGACAACCTGGCCGGAAGTTCATGCTCACCGCGAATTCCTGGATTCAACTTCAAGCCGAATCGACCGATTGGCCGCACCCGGCCAGCTTCTAGTACTCTCACGTGGCCAGGGCCTGGTCTCCAAGCAACCCGTCGCACCGGAGAGGCCTGCATCATCCGTGTCCGCCCGAACCTCGGATCATCGGTCATGATGTACCGTGTCGGAAAGTGATCCGTCAGGTTTTCGATCCAATCAGAAATCCGCTGCGAGTCACGCTCGAGGGCGTCCCTGGAACCCACAGCCAGATCGTCGGCTGGTACGCAGATCGCCCGATCTAATTTCAGATCAGATTCGGTGCCAAAGCAGGCAACACCGTGAACCTCCGACTGCCTCGACAACGTTCGACCAGAAATCCATCCGGCAGGACATTCCAGTTCTGGTCAGTGGGCAACCTGCCGTGTCTGGTTGGGTGCCAGACACGCTGCTAAACTGGTTCGCTGAATACCCAATTCACTATATTCGCTAGGTGGCATCCGGCAGATCGCTGTCGGCCGCATCCCACTCCGGCATCGAGGAGCACAACAAAACAATGAACGCGAGTGAACGCGTGGAAATAAGTGGTTTGAAGATCGATCCCGCCTTGCATGCCCTGGTTGAAACGGAAATTCTGCCCGGCACGGGAGTGGACGCTGCCCATTACTGGGATTCGCTGCGACGCCTGGTCGACGACCTGGAACCAAAGAACCGCCAATTGCTGAACCACCGAGATACGCTCCAGACGCAGCTCGATGAGTGGCATCGGGAACACCGGGATGACGCCCTCGATGTGGAGGTCTATCGCCGATTTCTGACCGACATTGGCTATCTGCAACCGGAAGGCGATGACTTTACCATTGACACCGCGAATGTTGACCCCGAAGTGGCGCAAATTGCCGGCCCCCAGCTCGTGGTACCTGTCGACAATGCGCGTTACGCATTAAATGCTGCCAACGCACGCTGGACCAGTCTCTACGACGCTTTGTACGGCACGGATGTGATCCCGCGTGACGAAGCCGCCACCGGCAGCGATTACGATCCGCAACGCGGTGCCAAGGTGATCGCCTACAGTGAGCAGTTTCTTGACCGCCATTTCCCCTTGACGTCGGGCAAGCATGGAGAAGTAACCGGCTACGCTCTTCAGGCCACAGACCGGGGACACGAACTTGCCATCACACTTGCAACTGGCGAGACCACCACATTGGCCGACAAGAGCGCGTGGGCAGGTTATCTCACCAACGGCGATTCACTTTCGGCCGTCCTGCTCGTCCACCACAACCTGCATGTCGAAATCCAAATCGATCGGCAGCACCCAATCGGCAAAGAACACGCAGCAGGCGTCAAGAACATTCTGCTGGAATCCGCGATTACGACCATTCAAGATTGCGAAGATTCTGTGTCCGCAGTCGATGCGGCCGACAAGATCCAGGTTTACCGCAATTGGCTCGGCATCATGAAAGGAACCCTGGAGGCCACATTCACCAAAGGTGGTAAAGAAGTCACCCGCACCCTCGAACCTGACCGCACGTATCTTACCCCGTCTGGCGGAACAACCACGCTCACCGGAAGAAGCCTGCTGTTGGTCCGCAATGTCGGCATTCACATGTACACCGATGCAGTCACCACCAGTGAAAATGAACCGATTCCAGAGGGCTTTCTGGACGCTATGGTGACCTCGGCAGCAGCAATGCACGACTTGCAGGCGGCCGAGGGTTTGCGCAATAGCAAGTGCGGCAGCATCTATATCGTCAAGCCAAAACTACACGGCCCCGAAGAGGTCTCTGCCACGGTAGAACTGTTCGGCCGCGTCGAGGCAACTCTCGGACTTCCTCCGAACACCATCAAAATTGGCATCATGGATGAAGAACGCCGCACCAGTGTGAACCTCAAGGAATGCATCCGCCAGGCTCGTAACCGCGTGGTGTTCATCAACACTGGCTTCCTCGATCGCACAGGTGACGACATCCACTCCACAATGGAGTGTGGGCCCATGATGCCCAAAATGGAAATCAAGAATGCTACGTGGATCCTCGCCTACGAAGACGCCAACGTCGACACAGGTATCGCAACTGGACTGCCGGGAACCGGGCAAATCGGCAAGGGTATGTGGACCATGCCCGACCGCATGTCGGAAATGGTGGATACCAAGATCGGTCATCCTGAATCGGGTGCTACGTGCGCCTGGGTACCATCGCCTACCGCCGCGACACTGCATGCCATGCACTACCACCAGATCGACGTGCCGGCACGCCAACTCGATCTTTCGCAACGCGCCCACGGCAGTGTGACTGCAATGCTGCAACCCGCATTAGCTGGCGATCGCACTTTCTCCCCAGAAGAAATCCAACGCGAACTTGACAACAATATCCAGGGAATTCTCGGATATGTCGTGCGCTGGGTAGACCAGGGAGTCGGCTGCTCCAAAGTTCTCGATATTCACGACGTGGGCTTGATGGAAGATCGGGCCACGCTGCGCATTTCCAGCCAGCATGTCGCCAACTGGTTACACCAAGGGGTCGCCACGCGCGAACAAATTGAAGAGACTTTCCGTAAGATGGCAGTCGTTGTCGATCGACAAAACAGCTCGGAGAGTGGGTACCGACCGATGGCTCAAGACTACGACGGAAGTACCGCGTTCCAGGCAGCGCTCGACCTTGTTTTTGAAGGCAAAGCCGAACCTAACGGTTACACCGAACGAGTTTTGACCACCCGCCGGCGACAAGTCAAATCGGCAACACAAACTTGATATTCACGGCTGCTCCAGTCGGGCGATGAAGTGACAATCGCAAAATTTGCCTGACGCGCCCATAGTCGGACCGGGCCCTCTCCGGCTATTTCGCTGCACCGCCATTCACGAGAACCAACACAGCGAGGAAAAGTTAGCCCGTTCGCAGTGCCTTCCGGTGAAAACCGCACCACGCAAATGTAGTAAATCTGGTACAATACACCGTCTGGTGAAAGTGGTCTCGCATGGCCTGTGTCACAAGACAACGCTGACACAGCCCCCTGTAACACGCCACACCCAGCAACACGGCAAGATGCTGTGGATAGGTATGACGCTTTCACGTCATAGAGATCAACTAGCACGTATTTCCCACGACCTCATGGAACCACCGCATGTCTGGGACACGCTTCACTCGCTCCATACGAACACTGGTAATCTTCGGCACGATTCTGATTGGCCTGCTGCGGCCAGTCAGGGCCGATGATGCCCTCGATCCGGCCACATTTCTACGCCCCGTGCCAGCTGGCATAGAAGATCTGCGAACCATCGAAATGATGGCTCAACAGATCGCCGAGAAAGTCGTGCCATGTACCGTCGGATTACAGGTCGGGCAGGCACGCGGAAGTGGCGTTCTGGTCAGTGCGGATGGCTACATCATGACCGCAGCACACGTCACGGGCCGACCGGGACGCGAGGTACTTGTCAGTTTTCCCAACGGCAAAGTAACTCGCGGAAAGTCGCTTGGCATGCACACCGCCGCAGATATTGCGTTGGTCAAGATCAATGATGACGGCCCCTGGCCTTACGTCCCTACGGTATCGTTTGACGATTTCCCCGAAGTCGGGGAATGGTGTATCGCGGCGGGCCACCCCAGAGGGTTCCAGACGGAACGAACTCCTCCTATTCGGCTGGGACGCATTGTCGACATTCGCGATGATGTGATGCGCACTGACTGCCCGATCAATGGTGGAGATTCTGGCGGTCCGCTATTGAATTCCGATGGCCATGTGATCGGTATTCACAGTCGCATTTCGGGCAATCTGACTGAAAACCTGCACGGCCCCGTACTGGCTTGTCTCGAAGTCTGGGATCGCTTGAAATCTGGTGAGATTTACCCACCACTGCCACCCAGCCAGTTCCTCGATCTTCTGGACCGCAATCGTGACGGGATGCTCTCGGGTAATGAATTTTCAGACGGCTATTACCGTCAGCTCTATGATCGGCTGATCGAACGGTTTGATTTGGATCCGAAAAAATCATATCCGCTGGAACAACTCGCTGAGTCGCTTAACTGGAAAGGCTCGCCAACGATCTCGTGGGGCAAAAATTATGATGCCCAGACACGCACAGACAATTCTCTCAAAGACAGTCGCTTCGTCCGCGGTAGTGAAGTCACCACGATTTTCAAAGAATTGACCCGCGAGGCCGCCGACATCGCAGTACGTATCGAACGCAACGATAAAGTTGTCTCGTTAGGAACGATCGTAGGGCCCGACGGCTGGATACTGACCAAGGCAACGGAATTGAAAGACACCAAAACCACCGACGCGAAAAACAATCTCGTCTGCGTACTTGGTGACGGCCGCAAGTTGCCCGCCAAACTCGTCCGCACACACCAGCCGTATGATCTGGCACTCCTTAAAGTTGAGGCCACGAATCTGCCAACCATCCCGCTATACTCTGGCGATAAATTACCACTGGGAAGCTGGCTCATCACCATCGGCCCCAAAGGCGAACCTGAGTCGGTCGGCATTGTAAGTGTCAGCGCACGCCGAATCGTGGGGACCCCCGGCGTCCTGGGCGTTGAGATTGCCCGTAGCGAAACCGAAGCACAGGTCGTGCGTGTGTTTCCCAAAAGCGGGGCGTTGGCAGCTGGCATCAAGGCCAAAGATATCATTACCCACGTATTCGACACGGAAGTCCATAACATTAACGAACTCCGCGGACAACTCGCCGAGAAACGTGCTGGAGACATCGTGACGCTCAAAGTCAAACGCGGGGACGAAAATCTCGTATTCAAAGTCACACTTGGTCAGGCTGACGATATCTTTTTCCAGTTTGCGCCGACTCAATTCAACGGCCCATTAAGTAGCCGTCGAGATGATTTCTTCCGAGCGATTCAACACGACACCGTCATCCAACCGAACCTCTGTGGAGGACCTGTCCTCGACAGCCGTGGCCGCATGGTAGGTCTCAATGTAGCGCGTGCAGACCGCATTGCCACCTACATGGTCCCCAGCACGATTCTGAAATCACTGGTGGTCCAATGGACTTCCACCGAACAACCGCCCGAACCTCAATAAGAACATCCGGACTCAGCATGCGTCACTTTTCGCTCTGCCTGCTTTACTTGTTATTTATCGCGGTTCCCTGTGCTACAGCCCAGCGGCCATTCCGTGGCGGCCGCGGAATCTGGGGGGCAGTGCGCAACGATAGCTTGTTGACCCTTGCCGCGATCGACGAGGTACGTAAAGAAGTCCGCCTGCGAAAGGAACAAAACGAATTAGTCGACGCGTTACTCGTCGACGTGCGTGCACAATTCCGCAAGAGCTTTGAAGGAGTTAATCCCTTTCGCAATGGAGTTGACGAAGCCCGCGGTAAAATCAAAGAGATTTCCGGGCGTTTTGATGTTCTGCTGACAGTTGTCTTGGAACCAGAGCAACTGGAACGGCTCCAGCAACTCCAATTGCAACGTGAAGGCCTGCGGGCGTTGGATCGAACAGATTTCCAGAAGCAACTGAGCCTGGAAGAGACGCAATTGGAGGAAATCCAAAAGCTGCTCAAAGCGGGGCGCAAACGCATCCAGGACGCCGGCGAAGATCGCAAAGCAGCGCAAAAACATCGCGCCCAGCTAGAAACTGACGTCCTCGAGCTGCTCAACGATAAACAAAAAGAAAAATGGATCGCAATGAAAGGCAAAACCTACCGATTTCCCGAGCGCGAAGGAAGATCCACGAATCGCGATCAGCCAGATGAACCGGACGGCGACGAAGACCCATAGCGTGTAACCTCATGCGTTGCTGGTAGGCGTCTGATACCAGTCCGGGTCCGCAGCAGGCGTTAGAGCCATCAGCTCGCGCAGGTTACGACATCAACCACTGTGCGACGCTCATATATACGACAATCCCCAGAATGTCGATGATGCCAGCGACAAAAGGGTTGCTCATCAGTGCCGGATCGAGCCCCAAACGTTGAAACAATAGGGGCAGCAACGCACCCAGCACGGTTCCACTCACCACGACCAATAGCACGGTGACTGGTACTACCAACGCGTTGGATGGGAGCGCATCTGTGCTTATCGGCTGGATCAGGGAAACAGCCACGTAACCGATCGCCGCCAGGAAGAACCCCAGCAAAAGTCCTTGTAGTACCTCTCTCCACAGCACCCTTCCCCAATCGCTCAACGCGATGTCACCTGTCGCTAGCGCCGTCACCACCAGCGTCGCTGACTGGCTACCTGAATTGCCGCCGCAAGAGATTACGAGTGGGATGAACCAGACCAGCCATTCCCATTTAGCAAGTTGATCCGAATAGAATTCCAGCGCACCGGCGGTCAAGATTGCAGCCGCAAAGAGAATCGTTAACCAGATCCCACGCTTCCACCCTAGCGTCAATACGTGCGTTTTGAGGTAACTCGTGTCCAAAGGAGCCACTGCAGCACTGCGGTGCGCATCTTCGGTCGCCTCTTCGCGCACCACGTCGATGACATCGTCATGCGTGATAATCCCAACCATGACTCGCTCGCGATCAACAACAGGAATGGCCAGCAAGTCATATTTGGCAACCTGGCGTGCCACATCTTCCTGGTCATCCATCGGGTTAACGGCAACCACATCGGTCTCCATTAACTCCCCCAGTCGCGTCTCAGGCCGCCCCATGGCCGACACCAACTGGCGTGTCGAAACAACACCGCGAAGGTGGTCCGTCGCATCGACGACATACAAATAGTAGATCGTCTCAAATTGCTCGGCCTGCCTTCCTAGCTCAGTCAGCGCATCGGTAACCGTCAACGCCTCGCTTAACTTGGCAATCTCCGTGGTCATCACCGCACCGGCACTGCCATCCGGGTACAGACGCAAACGCAAGATATCGTGCCGTTCGTCTGCTGGCAGGAGCTCCAGCAATTCATGAACCCGGTCAGCTCGAACGTCATCGAGCACGTCCACTCGATCGTCTGGTGCCAGATCGGCAACCAACTGGGCAACGCTTTCCAGCTCTTGGGTCTCGATAATTTCGGATTGCCGGTCATGCCCGAAATAGCCGAATATCTCCTCCCGCAATGCCGCATCCGCGTAGCCGATCACGGACCAGGCCTCGGCGGCAGACAGCCCTTCCATGAATTCCGCCGTGCGCGCAGGATGAAGCGCAGTACAAAACTCCCGCAACGCGGGTTCATCGCGTCGCTCGAGCATCTCCCGCAATTCGGGAAGATAGAGAGTATTGATCATGGCTCTCTCCTCGGTACCGCGAAGGAGCGGTCCAGGGAAACGCAATCCAACGGAGCAGAAAGAATCTCCATCCTTTTCTCAGAACACCTTGGAGCGTCGCGTACAACGACGACCGTTGCCGAGTATCGGTGGACTGTTCAAGACTGTCAATTCAAGAATAACGCGTCGTGTCAGCGAGGCGCGAGACGGAAATCCAACTTCTTCTGCGGATCCGGCCTCAGCTCAGCAGACGGATTCAATTCCTTGTACAGAAGACTCGGTTGGATGTCTTGACTATTCTGGTATTTGTCACTGGCATACTCAGTGATCTGCCCAGCAATCTGATGATAGAAAATCTGGCAAATGCGCACACCTGGGTAAATACGAACCGGCTGGACGGCAAACATTTCAAGTGTCCAGAATCCTTGAAATCCAACGTCGCCAAATCCCGCAGTGACATGAACAAAAAGTCCAAGTCGCCCCACCGATGAACGGCCCTCAATCATCGGCACCAGATTGTGTGTCTCGGTCCTTTCCGCAGTACGTCCCAAGTAGAGCTGATTGGGGCTGAGCACGAATCCTTCCTCTGGAATGACAATACGTCGAGTCCGATTGGGCTGACGCATGTCAAGCACGACCTCTTCGTAGGTCAGAATCTCATCGTGCAACGTGAGGTTGTAGCTATTGGGATTGAGGTGCTGCTCGTCAAACGGATCGATAATGACATCACTGCCCAAACGCGCATGGATTTCGTCACCCGAGAGAATCATCGCAAGGACTCGCTTTGTGTCGTAGTCGAGTTCACGGAGAAACAACCACCGCAACCATTACCAGAGGGGCTACACTCCCGACCAGGAGTTCACGATCAACCTGTCCATCTCAAGCCTGACCAGTTCCGCATATCCCAACAATCTTCGCAATTACTACTTGAGAGCGCAATCGCCCCCCTGCAAAACCAACCGCCGACGACGCGTCACCTTACATCCGGGCGGATCAGCCGCGGATTCGCTGCACTCAACCTGCCGACTAAAAGCAACCTGCGCCCGGCCATTCCGGGCACCATAATTCTAACGGCAATTCTAACGGGTCAAATGAGGAAGTCATCCCTAAGCGAGGACGATTCCCGTGAATGCGCTTCACCTTTGCCAGGGAAGCCAACAACAACCACTCGGACCACTAGTCCCAATCTATTCATCTGCCGCGAAATACCACAAACCAAAATACATGCCGCTTCGCGGAGTACACCAACCACGGGTACGTCTAAGGTCATTGAACAAAAGCTGGGGGAGGGAGGCGGCTCACACCTCGCATGGCCCCACGAGAGCTGACAGCACAGACCGGTGGCCAGCTGGAAATTCTGATGAAGTACGTCACCGTGTCAAGTATCTCTACCGGTCAATCCAGCCATTGACGGGAGGCCAATCAACACACTAGCCTGAGTCTTCCCAGTAATGTCCGCACAACGCGACTGCGACTTAACCGCAAGTACGCGGACACACCTCTGTTGGAAATTACGACAAGAAAGCAACTACAAACAAGAACCTTGTACAGATCGAGATACCAACAGGTACTCGGTCCCGCATCGGCTCACCAAATCAGAAGCATTCTCGCTGAGATCCGCGACGCGGAAGATGACGCATCGCTTGCATCGCCACGAGATGCGGAAACTGGACGGCCCAAGGGATTCGCGTACCGAACCCATCCCCGCAGCTCTTTTTCAGGTCAATGCCTTGAATGACTCGCCATCCCAGACAGACGAGCAAGCGGTCGCTGCCTGCCACGCCTCGTACCAGCGTATTTGCGACGAATTGGGGCGCGTCATCATTGGCCAGCAAGAAGTCATTCAGCAAGTGATGATCGCTCTGCTGGCGCGCGGACACGCTTTGCTGGAAGGCGTGCCGGGATTGGCAAAAACGCTACTCATTCGCTCCCTGGCTTCTTCGCTCGATCTCAGTTTCAAGCGCATCCAGTTTACTCCGGACCTCATGCCCAGCGATGTCACGGGAACGGAAGTCATTCAAGAAGATCCGGATACCCGATTGCGTGGCTACCACTTCTTGCCTGGCCCGATTTTCTCACACCTGCTGCTGGCGGACGAAATCAATCGAACGCCACCCAAGACCCAAGCCGCAATGCTGGAAGCGATGCAAGAAGGCCAGGTCAGTGCCGGTGGTCAGGAACGGGCACTTCCCAGACCCTTTCTGGTCCTGGCTACGCAAAACCCACTAGAACAAGAAGGTACCTACCCGCTGCCCGAAGCCCAGCTCGATCGTTTTCTGCTCTATGTCCGGGTGGAGTATCCCAGCTCGCGGGAGGAATGGGACATCGTCAGTCAGGTTACAGGTGGCGAGGCCCCCGTGTTGTCTCCTGTCCTCGGCGCCAATGAGATCATTGCCATGCAAGATCTGGTACAGCGCATCCCGGTTCCTGACCAGGTCCTCGGCTACGCCCTGGCATTAGTGCGTGCCTCACGACCCAACACCGTAGAGTCGCCCGACTTTGTTCAACAATGGGTAAACTGGGGAGCAGGGCCACGTGGGGTTCTGGCGCTTGTCCAGTGTGCCAAAGCCAAAGCCCTGTTGGATGGCCGTTACCATCCCACCGTCAACGACATACGCGAGTTGGCGCGCCCAGCGTTGCGTCATCGTATCGGCGCCAATTACGCAGCCCAAGCAAACCAGGTCGATAACGAGCGGTTACTCGAAATGCTTCTGGAAGCTGTCCCCCACGACCAGGTCTACGAGCGTCCCTCCGAGGAAGCGTAACCGATTCCCGCGCCGAGTTGTCGAGCATGGCTAAACAGGCACTTGCACGTTATCTGGATCCTGACTTATTGAACCGGATCGCAGACCGTGTCTTTGAACCTCGCGACCTGGTCCTGGGCTCTTTGGCGGGAAGCCACCGATCGCCACTGGCCGGATTCGCAGTGGAATTTGCAGGACACCGGGAATACGTACCTGGCGATGACCCCAAACACATCGACTGGCGGGTCTTTTTCAACCGCGACAAATACTTCGTCAAACAGTACGCCCTGGAAACAAATCTCGTCTGTCATCTCGTGGTGGATGTCAGTACTTCAATGCAGTACGGCAGCGCTCACCAGCAAAAACTGTACTACGCATGTCAACTCGCGACGCTGCTCTCCTATCTCATTGTGCGACAAAGTGACCAGGTCTCGCTCTGCTTACTCGACGACCGACTGCGAGAATTCCTGCCTCCCAGTAATTCACCAGCACAACTGGTCCGCGCCACCCAGTGCCTGCAGCAAATCACACCTGTCGACAAAACGGACCTGTCAGGCCCACTGAATGACTTGACCGCCCGGATCGGGCGTCAGGAGATCGTAATCATCATGAGCGATTTCTTTACTGATCTGGACACGCTTGAAGATGCCCTGGGAAGATTGCGGTACGCGCGACACGAAGTCGTTCTCTTTCATCTGCTCCACGCCGACGAACTTCAGTTCACTCTGCGCGGTCTCACACGCTTTGTTGGGTTGGAAACCGATGACGAGTTACGCGTTGAACCACAAGATATTCGCAATGCCTACCTCCACGCGCTCGTGAAGTTCCAGGACACCTTGGCGGACATCGCTCAACGTCATCGCTGCGAATTAATTCAAGTTAACACGCAACAGAGTATTGCCGAGGTGCTCGTTGACTATCTCCAGCAACGCAGTATTGGCCGTGCACAAGGACGTCTGCGTCAATAGTCAGCCTGCCTGAACCCAAGTCTACCTGACCTATAGCCCCACCTACGCTGGATGAACACTTCCGAGCGACAGCGCGATTGTCACACCGGTCAAACGGACAGATAATGTCGCTGACTGGGATCAGCGGGAACGATACCGATGACAAACCTCACGGCACTTGAATTTCTGGATCCGCAAGCGCAACCAGTCAGCCCAGCTGCCATTAATGTCATCTATGGCGACGAACCTTTTCTAAAGCGACAAGTTCTAGCGACAATTCAGCAACGAATACTGGGTGATGCCCCTGAAGTCGCGGCCACGACCTTCGAAGGTGCCACAGCAGTTTGGCGAAACATCGCCGACGAACTGGCGACTCTATCCCTGTTCGGAGCGGGCAAACCTCGAATGGTCGTGGTCGATGCGGCCGATAGTCGAGGGCCTCAAGGCCAAGAGTCATTCCTGGGTCGGTCCCGACATTTGCTGGAAGCATACACCGCTCAACCAGCAGCTTCCGGCGTCCTGGTACTCATAGTGCAGACCTGGCCTGCGAACACCCGACTGTTCAAAGCGCTCACAAAAACCGGACTACAAATCGCAGCTCGGGCACCCCAACAATCTGGACGCGGCGCGAAAGGTGTTGATGAGAAAGCTATCGAGCAATGGATCGTTCAGTGGGCCCAGTCTCAACACCGGATCGTTGTCGCATCATCCGCAGCTCGTATTCTGCTGCAGCTCGTCGGTCCACACTTTGGCCTGATTGACCAGGAACTGGCCAAACTCGCCCTTTTCGTCACATCCGAAACACCTGTCACCGATCAGCTTGTCGAGCAAGTTACGGGAGGCTGGCAGAGCAAGACCATGTGGGAAGTACTCGCCGCTGCTGCCAATGGTGAGGCTGCGGTGGCATTGGAGCACCTGGATCATCTACTCCACTCCGGCCAGCATCCGAACGCGTTGTTTGGGCAAATTTCCTGGTCTCTCCGTCGATTTGCGACCGCAACCCAGTGCTTCCAGCCTCCACGCAATAGCTCTCCCGAATCCATCGCTAACGCACTACAGGCGGCACTGCAACAAGCTGGAGTACGCGACTGGCCAAAAGGCAATCTGCGCAGCTCTGCGACACAACTGAAACAACTCGGGAGCGCCCGCGCCAAGCAATTACTTACGTGGCTGTTGGAGGCCGACCTTGCACTCAAGGGGAGTCATGCCAACATACACCGTGCACGTTTTGTACTGGAACAACTGTTCCTGAAAATGTCAAAGGCCGCCAAATCTTGACNTGCCAGATAAANTCGTTCCCCACAACACCACCTGCGCACTAATANATCCTCTTCGCTACAGCAGTCGTTGAATTCCTTCGCTACGGCTGCCACCCNATAACTTGAAAGGCTGGAAGTCTGGCAACGCGGGGCAACCTTNCCTGCGTCTCAAAACCAGCNCCCCGNTCGCTCGNCACGCAACGAACTCCAATACACACTCCGGTATCACATGGTCCTTATNACTNGATGTCCCACCTGTGGCTACAGACTGCGTTTCCCAGACGACCAGGCTGGACAATCTGTGCGCTGCTTCAGCTGCCAGGCCGAATGCACGCTACCCACCGCGGAAACGCCGGGATCGGGCAACCAAATCCAAGACGAGCAAACAGACACCCCCGATTCGCGTGAACTGGACCACGCGTCGACGGCCGCTGGCCCCAACCCAGCAGAGACTACGCTGGCGGATCGCTGGTGGGCACGGACCCCGACTGGGGAGGACTACGGGCCGGTAGCCAAACTGGAGCTCGAGAACTGGGTCGCTGAAGGGCGGATCGACCCAACCTTTCAACTACGCCAAGGCGAAGGACCGTGGCACCCTGCGGCAGATATACTGCCTGGATTGTCAGGCGACTCCGCAACTGACCCCACATCCGTGCCGGTGTCTCGTGTGGACGACAGCCCCTTCGCCCCCGTCACGCTCGTTGACGAAAGTCCTTTTCAATCCACTAAGTCGAGCAACCCATTTCAACCGCCACGGCAAGACCATCTTTCCCAGGCATCGGTAACACCAGGGACCCTGGACGCGCCGAGTGCGGAACAACTGCGAAACCGTGTACAGTTGCCAGCGTTGTTTCTGATAATCTGTGGGTGCCTGACACTACTGCTTCAGATGCTTCAGATCGTAGGCTACGGATTCAATCTGGCGGACGGCTTCATGAACCAAGGAAGGAACCCGTTTGCGATCCAGAGAGCTAATTCTTCCCTGATCTTGACGATTACGTTCCTTGTGATCTCGGTCGGATCGTCCATCGTGACCGTATATGGGGCGTTCAAGATGAGACAATTACGATCCTATGGGTTCGCCGTGACGGCCTGCGTTCTCCCCATGATTCCCTGCATGACTTCGTGCTGCTGTGGCCTCGCTTTGCCTTTCAGTATCTGGGGACTGGTCGTCCTGCTCGACCCGAATGTACGCAGCTTGTTCGATCAACCCGTCGCGTTTCATACGCCAGCCTGATCGTCATTTCGCTATGCCACATCTGCCCACGTCATAGCAGACAAGGACGACTCAGGAATCCAGCGTCCCTTTCGTACTGGGAATGCCAGAAACGCGATCATCACTTTCCACGGCCATTCGCAAAGCCCGCGCTGTCGCCTTGAACACCGCCTCACTAATGTGATGGCTATTGCGCCCATGGTGAATCAGAACATGCAAATTGCAGAGCGCGTTGGCTGCTGTGGCCTGCCAGAAATCTTCCACCAGTTCGCTATCGAAATCGCCAATCTTGGCAGCCGGGAATTCCACGTCGAACACGAGAAAGTAGCGTCCACTTAGATCGATACTGGCCGTCGCCAGCACCTCTTCCATCGGCAGCGTAAAATGGCCGTAACGCCGGATCCCTGATTTATTGCCGAGTGCCTGACGAATGGCCTGACCAAAGCAGATCCCCACATCCTCCACCGTGTGATGCTGGTCGACATGCAAGTCGCCGCGAGCCTCGACGTCCAGGTCTATCACGGCATGACGCGCCAGCAACTCGAGCATGTGGTCCAGAAAACCAACACCGGTCTTGATCTGAGATGCTCCCGAACCGTCCAAATCGAGTCTTAATCGAATCGACGTCTCCCGAGTCTCACGTTCGATCGTAGCCGTACGCGTCATACCTCGACTCCCCCGCCGACGGCAACCCACACTCTCAATGGACCCAATCGGCGCTGACAACCCGTTCCATCCCTCACAGACCGCCCTGCACTGTGTACGAAAAATCTGTATCCGCCCCAGTCTGTGCAGGACTCAGTCTACAACAACATCTGCCAACAACTGCAGGCACACGGCAATCTGTTCATCTGTCCCCACACTGATCCGTAATCCCTCGCCCCAGCCGGGATAGTTCATATATCGGATCAAAACGCGTTGTTCTTTGAGCCGACGGTAGATCTGCTCTACGGACTGGTCGTGACGGTAGCACCACACAAAATTGGCCGATGAATCGATAACTTCGTACCCCAACCGGCGTAATTCACCCGCCAGGTGGGAACGTGTGGTCAGAATTTTCTGGCGATTGTCTGCAAACCACGCCTGATCATCGATCGCTGCGGTCGCACCCGCGATGGACAGCGCGTCACAATTGTAAGAATCCTTAACTTTGCGCAATGCGTCAATCATCACCGGCTGGGCAACCAGGAACCCAAAACGCAATCCGGCCAATCCGTACGATTTGCTCAGCGTGCGACATACCATGATGCGGGGATCCTGTTGCACCAACGGCAAGCAACTTTGTTCCGAAAAGTCGACATACGCCTCATCGATTAACACCGGACAATCCACACGTTGCGCCAGATCGAGAATCGCATCCGCTTCGATCAGAGTCCCACTCGGACTGTTCGGATTCGGCAACAAGACCAGACGCAAGTCGTCACGACCTTGATAAAACGCCTCGGTAAGTTGCCAATCAGCACTGAACGCAACCTGCTCGGCCGCCGCACCCTGCAGATCTGCCAGCGTCTGATAAAGCACATAGCTCGGCGAAGGAAACCGCAACCACTGCCCGTCTCCAACCAAAGCCCGTGTCAGAATCGTGAGAATGTCATCGCTTCCATTGCCACAGAGAATCCACTCAGGATCCACACCGAGTACCTCGCCGGCCCTCAATCGGAAGGCGGTCGCCAAGGGGTCCGGATAACGCTGCAACCCACTTTCTGCCGCCCGCATAATCGCGGCAGGTACCGCCGGTGAAGGCGGATAAGGGTTCTCGTTTGTATTGAGTTTGATGAACTTCCCTGTCTGAGGCTGCTCACCCGGAGTGTAGCCATCCATCTGCTCGATCTGGGGCCGAAAATAATTCACGTCAGTACCGTCATTTCTCGCTGCGAAAGTTTTCGCTGTGAAAGGGATCAATCCCAGGTCCATGGAATGGCGGCCTGGGCACTGTCACGCTATCAAGAACATCGAATATCGACACTGCCACGGTGCGCGGTAAGCCCCTCTTTGTCAGCCATCAGACGTACGTCTTCAGCAACCTCTGCCAATCCGGCGGAGCTGTACTCAATAATACTGCCACCACGCAAGAAGTCATTGGCGGAGAGCCCGGCAGCCCAGCGTGCCGTCCCACCCGTTGGCAGCACATGGGATGGACCCGCCACATAATCTCCCAGGGCCACAGGGCTGTGGTGCCCCAGAAAAATCGCCCCGGCAGATTCAATCCGCGCCAACAAGGGCCCTGTGTCGTCCACGGCAATATGCAAGTGCTCCGGCGCGATAAGATTCGTCAAGCGACAAGCCTCTTCTGCATCGCGCACCAGTATCAATGCACCAAACGACTCCAGGCTCTGAAGTGTCAGATCGCTACGTGACAAACTGGCAACCTGCCGTTCCAGTTCCGCGGCGACGGCATCGCGTTGCCGTTCGTCCCAGGTAATCAGCAGACTGGCTCCAGGCGCATGCTCCGCCTGGGCCAACATATCCGCGGCCGTGTAATCCGGCCGAGTCGAGCCATCCGCGATCACGACCACTTCGCTGGGGCCGGCAATCGCGTCAATATCCACTTCACCGTAGACCCACTTTTTCGCCAGGGCAACAAACAAGTTACCCGGACCGACAATCTTGTCGACACGCGTTATTGGTCCGGCGCCATAGGCCAACGCCGAGACCGCCTGCGCCCCTCCAACACGATAGACCTCCTCGATTCCCAGTTCATGGCAAGTCGCCAGGACGTCGGTGTTATTGGCGCCAAACTCAGTGGGTGGTGCCACGACCACGATTTCCGCAACGCCCGCGGCCTGCGCCAACACCGCGGTCATCAACACCGTCGACGGGTAGGCAGCGGCTCCGCCGGGAACACAGATCCCCACCCGTCGCAGGGGAAGATAACGTTGCTGGAGTCGTGTCCCGTCGGCGCGCCGGACCTCCACATCCTGCTGCAACAACGCTGTCTGGAATTCGAGAACATTCGCTCGAATCCTTCGCACGGCTTGCAGAAATTCCGCATCCGCGTGTTGATGTGCTGTGGCCAGCATGTCGGAGGGCACCCGCAGTGTTTCTGCCGTTAATTCTGCGCCGTCGAGTTGCCGACCGTACTGGAGAACCGCTTCCACCCCTTGCTCCCGCACGTCACGACAAATTCGTTCAACCACCTGCTGCGGCGAAAGTGGCTCACCAAATCCCTCAACCGTACGTTGCTGCCCCGCCTCGCTGACGACATCACCACGCGGGCTGAGCTTCTCACGGAGCTGGTCAATGCGATCAACCCAGTCCGCACTGCGCGTATCGATACGCTGAATATCGAGGGCCTCTGATGCCATCACACTACCTTCCTGGAGACAATGAATCGCTTGCAGAACACAACGACTCGGTCAATCGCTACCGCCACCTCCATTTTGCCGATCGCGACCCGCGGGCAAAAGGGGCCCCACCGATCGAGTCTTGTCACCGCGGTTCTGATACCACCGCCGAAAGAAAACCCCACTCAGCACCAGGCAGACGAATAATGCCACAACACGAACAGATCCTGTGGCAAACACGATGGCGCCATTGACGACCACCAGCAACAGGTAGCCATGCAAACAATAGTTCCAGGAAGACCAGCCAGTCACCCGCCTACGGCCCCACCACTGGCCAATCGTTTCCAGGCCCCAGAACAGGGCAAACAGGTAATTCCCCCAGACCCCACCCGCAAATCTCCAGCCGGTCACGCGTTCCGTTTCCCGCGCTGTATGTTCCAGCACCGCCTCGTGGCTCCACCCCAGTTGGGCATAGGCCGCCAGAAAATGGGCCAGAATCGCAGCCAACCCGAGCGTCCAACACCAGCGTTCGAGGCGTTGTCCCGTCCGCCAGCCCATAATCTCCCGGGCGAGCAACAGGCCATACAGCGCCAACGCCACACGTATCGTCCAACGCAACAGGAGGTCATTCACAGCCAACCCCTGAGATGCGAATCAAGTGGACACCGCAGGTGCCTGGACTGCTCCCAGGCGTCCCCATCCCGCCAGTGCCACCAGGCCCCAGCTGACAATCAAGGCCAGTCCGCCCAGGGGGACAATCGACCAATGCAATCCAATCCCGGCGACACTGGCGTACAAACCACCACTGAATCCCAGCAGTCCCAGACACATCAGAGCGGCAGCACCATCGGCTGCCCGACTGGCGGTCCGCGTCCGCGCCAAACCCAACATCAACAGCGCCAGTGCATGCGTCATTTGATAACGAGCAGCCAGAGCGCAATTATCCAGCCGCGCCTGCATGACATCCGGCTCAAGATTGCGTTTTGCCAGCGCCGCTTCCAGGCCGTGTGCATGGTACGCACCAATCGTCACCGCGGCGGCCGCCAGGCTACCCGCCAAACAAATCCAAATACGTGGCAGATTCAAACGCAACTCCTTCTCTAAATGGGTTTTGTCGAGCTGTTTCCCGCTGGCTCCACGCCCGGATCACGAATCGGCCGCCAACGATCAAACACAAATAATCCTACCGCGGCAAGCAATCCCGCAATCGAAGCCAGTAGTACCGGTTTCCAGGATTCAAACCCCGGCAAGTCCGGATCCCAGATCGCCTTGGCGACCCATCCGTAAACGGTTTCGCCAAGGCCAGAGAACGTGATCGCAAAGCCAATCGCCGTCGGCCGCAAGCGATCACCAATGTGCTCGGTCAGGTACCCTCCGTGAGACCAACGCATGAACTGGCGGACAAACTCAAAGACTGCGACCGACGCAAACAGCTGCCAGGCCACCTGGCTGACTCCAATGCAGGTGGCGCCCAAAGAAAAACCACCGATCATCAATACGGCCGCGATCCCGGGCGCTCGCCGGCCGGCCAGCAAACCCACCGCAAGTCCACCGGGGATCCACATCAATGTTTTCAACAGGGTCAACCAGATCCAGCCATTGTCCGACGACCCTGATTTCAATCCCAGTTCTTCAGCCCTGCTGGGAAGGTAGTAATTCCCGACTCCGAAAACCGCCCCCCCAAAGAGGCACAATGGTATTACCAGCGCCCAGAAAGTAGGCATCGTCGCCAGGGTCTTCAGGTCGGCTAGCGTCTGTACCAGGTTTGGGTGTGGATCCCGTTGAAACCGTCCTGGACGCTGCCCCCACATCCCAATCAGGAATGCACAGGTCGCCGTCGTGCCGGTGAGAACCCAGAACAGCAGCTCAAAATCCGACAGTCCTGGCCTGCTCGTCATGGGATTCAAACCGACCAGCCTGCTTAGCGCCGCCCCCACGCCATCACTGCTGACCAGCTCACTCATCTCTTGACGGTAGAGTAATACCCGGCCGCAGATCGGCCCCAGTAAACTGCCGACGCCCATGGAAGTCATCAAGAGGCCATTGGCAAAGCCTTTGCGTTCCCTCGCGACCATTTGCACCAGCGATAACCCCGCAATCCACATCAAGGCCCCTGTAAAACCCTGCCAAATCGCCAGCGATGCAATTGTTTCCGGATGCGGGTGAGCGGCCAGCGACAGCGGCACGGCCACCTTGGCAAACAGCGCCAGTGCCCAAACCCGGCGTTCTCCAAACAGACGCGAACCTAACCCAGCCATAATCGGTCCGATAACCCAGGGCGTCACCCGCCAAATCGCAGCTGTGACGTACATGCCTCTGGGGAATGAAGTCCCGGCCAATTCCGCGGCCGTCTCGCGCGCCCCCAGGTAGAGTGGCAACGCGTAGTCCAGCATGTTGGCATAGAAGAAGCTGATCAGGGCAACCGGAATCACCACTTGTAACCGAGCCGTGCCCGCCGAAGGATCGAGGAGTTCACGGGTCGAGGTCACTTCAAGCTGTTGTCCCGCTTTCACGTCCATCGCAACGCCCCCGCATGCAAGCTCAGGCTGGGTCCATCACCAGATGGCCAGCTGCTACGCACCTTGAGTGTAGTGGATTGCGACGGCGACTCCAGCTGCAACTCACGACGTGGCAGAAGGCGCGTCCACCACCACCGTGCCTTCCCGCGCGGTCAAAGCCGCAAACGCCGATGCCAACCTGCTGGTCACAGGACCCGTCTGACCATCTCCGATCATACGGCCATCCACCTCGGTCACCGGTGCCAGCTCCCCCATTGTCCCTGTACAGAACATCTCGTCAGCCCGGTAAACTTCGGTCAAAGAAAAGTTGCACTCGCGACATGGGATTTCCAGCTCCCGACAGAGTTCGAGCACCACCGCCCGTGTAATCCCCTCCGGACAAGCGGCAGTGGTCGAGGTCAACACGCGTCCCGCTTGCACGACAAACACATGGGTGGCATTCGTCTCGGCGACAAAGCCACGTCCATCGAGCATCAAGGCGTCGTCAACCCCCGCATGATTAGCCTCAATTTTGGCCAGAATTGAGTTGATCAAATTGTTATGGTGTACGTTGGGATCAAGTACATCGGGTGCCGGGCGCCGCCAGGAAGAGGTGGCCAGCCGAATGCCGCCCTTGTCGTAAACAGGGGTTTTGTGCTCAGCCAGTACAATCAACGTCGGGCCGACTGTATTCAACCGAGGATCCATCCCGCTCGTCAACTTGACGCCCCGGGTCAAGGTCAGGCGAATATGGACACCATCAAACATGGCATTCGCCTGCAGCGTGCGGGTAATCTCCGCGATCATCTCTTCGTGGCTAGGAATCTGCGCAAAGGCCAGGGCTAATGCCGAGGATCGCAATCGATCGAGATGCTCAATCAATCGAAAAATCCGACCTTCATAAACACGCAATCCTTCCCAGACCGCATCGCCCCCCTGCACCACGGAATCAAACGGACTCACACCCGCCTGGTCGCGATGCACCAACGTCCCGTTCACGTTGACTTGCAGGTCACGGTTACGTTCATTGAATTTCTGCAGCATGCCTCACGTCCCTCTATGTCACTGTGGTGCCACCCATTTCACGCAATGCAACCAACACTTCTTCATCGTGACCGTCTACATTGACGTTCCGCCAGACACGCGCAACATGACCTTCCGCATCGATCAGAAATGTGGAACGTTGTATCCCCATCGATACCTGTCCGTCGCGTTCCTTTTCACGCCAGGCCCCGTACTGTTGGGCAACAGCATGACTGGCATCCGACAACAGAGGAAAATTCAATCCGTATTTGTCACGGAACAAAACGTGTTGCTCGATAGGATCAGGGCTGACTCCGATGACCTGAGCGCCGCATCCCGCAAAATCCTGCTTTCGATCACGGAAAGCACAGGCTTCCCGCGTTCACCCTGGAGTATCGTCACGTGGATAAAAGAAGAGGACTACAGGCGCGCCACGGAGCTCGGCCAGCTGCACGCTGGAATCACCATCCGATGGCAGTTCAAATGCAGGCGCAACGGCCCCTTCTTCGATCCAATCACTCATAATTCGCCATTCACCTCGAAGTACGTTGTTTGCGATCCACATTTACCATTTCGGTTTACCATGGCCTCTGGGGAGCCAACCGACCCAGGGCACATTCTAGCCCCCGCCAGCGATACCGGAAAAGACACCCATTACCGCGGCTCCGCGCCCCCGGCACATCAGACCTGACGTAGCGCGTCCTTGACCACCGCCACGGACGATGTTAATTTGGGGGGCCC
>PBOG01000026.1 GCA_002724245.1 Planctomycetaceae bacterium | reverse complement strand
TTGTCTGACCGTAGATGGCCAGACGCTGGAAGATCAGACTGTGACGCTCCGGGATCGCGACTCCCTGGAACAATGCCGCATCCCACTTGACGATTGCCTCGCGGAGCTGCGACAACGTATCGGCTAACGGTGAGCAGGACAGCAGATTCCCCAGCAGCCCACGGGACGGGCGCATGCCAGGGAAGCTGTGCTGGACGGATACCGTCGGTCGCAGTCGGCCCAGTAGACAAACCCAGGGAAATTTCCGCCCGATGAACAAACGCTTGCCGCTCTGCCTGTTTGCCACCGCAGTTGCGATCGCGCAGCAGATCCCCTGGACCATGGGGCGCGCACCTGGGTGAGCGGGCGTCTGCGGCGGCCGGGTGTCTGCCTTCGTATCCAGACCAGCTGAGCAAACTGCCACACCACAGAAGTCCGCCGTACTGAACAGCAGTTCCGCGCGGCGCTTAGACGGTATCTCCCCTGGCAACCGCCCGCCGCGCCATCCAGAGCAGCGCCGGCGAGGCAACGAAAATGGAACTGTACGTCCCCACCATGACACCGACGACCAGGGCAAAGGCGAAGCCATGGATCCCGGCGCCACCCAAGGCGTAGAGGGTCACCACCACAAACAAGGTGGTCAGCGAGGTCAATAGCGTACGCCCCAGCGTCTGGTTGATGCTGGTGTTAACCATAACGTCGGTGATCGAGGGGCTCTTGCCTCGCACCTCGCGAATCCGATCAAAAACGACAATCGTATCGTTCAACGAGTACCCGACGATCGTCAGGAAGGCGGCCACCATGGGCAGACTGATCTTGAACTCTTCGATCATCAACCAGCCGAGGTAGTCGGCCACATAAGCACTCAGCGCAATCGCCCCCAGGGTGACCAAGACGTCGTGGAGCAAGGCAACCACGGCCGCCAGACCATAGATCACGCGCTGAAAGCGAATCCAGAGATAACCGACGATCCCCATTAAACTGGCTATCAGGGCCGCCACCGCGGTGGCCTGCATATCCCCCGCCACGCGACCACCGATGGTACTCGATGCCGGCCAGATCGGTTCCTCCGCAAAACTCTTCTCGAGCTGGCGGACCACAGTCAAAGCCTGGTCTTTGGGCAACCCAACCAGCGTAACCCGCCAACGCTCCTGCGGACTACTGTCATCGGCAAACCAGTCCGGAGCGACGTCCCTTGAACCGGCCGCAGCTTTGGCAACGCGTATATTCCCTTCATTGAGAAGCTCATCGTCATCCACCCCCAACGGAATATCAACCGCCGCAGCTGCGTTACTTAATTCCTGCTTCAGGGTAACCCCATTGATGCCGTTTTCCGTTTTAAATTCGAGGATGCCCACGGTGTCCAAGTTAGCTGCTGCCGACACCGAACCCGTGACCGGTGGTTCCGCGTCCGTTGCCGGTGCGGCTGGGTCTGTTGTGGACGCGTCCACGGTGGGAGCGGTCTCATCAGCTGCCGCGGCTGGCGGCGTTTCCTCCTGGGCCACAACAAATCCTTGACGACGCAAACTGGCAATGCGTTGCTGCGGTTGCTCACGCCGAGCACCGTCGTCATTGCTGGGCGCTGGGGCAGCTGTGTCGTCGGCGGCAGCCGGTTCTGCGGGCTCCGGATTCACCGGTTCCTGTTCGCCAGCGGTTGCCGGCTCCGCTACAGGAGCCTGCGGTGCCCCCTCGCTGGATACCTGAGGAACTTCCTCGAACGTGCTTTCCTCGACGGTGACCTGGTAATGCGCAAAAGCGGATTGCCCGTTCTCTCCACCACCAAAACCGGTCGCCTGCTGTAACTGTTCCTTGAGAAAATCGACGCCAGCAACCACCTGTCCCTCGCTTCCGGCTGGGGCGTCTTCGTAAAGTTTTTTCAACAGCGTCTTAGCGCCCTGCTGAACCCTGACCGCCTCACTGGGAATCGTCGTATCCAGCTTCCAGGCCACCCTGTCGGGCTCATCTTCAAGTTCTACTTTGGAGAGCGAGTACGTCACCTTACCCTCGTCGACGCTTACCTTATCGAGGATACCTTCGACAATATCGCGCACCGTAAGCTGGTCGTCGTAATCCGCATCGCTGTCCGTCGTCTTGTCAAGCAGCATGGTCACGGACGTGCCACCCGTAAAATCGATGTCGAAGATCAACGAACCCCGATCCGCAACGGCCCCTAATCCGACGACAATCACCAGCACAGAGAAAGCGGCCGCCAGGCTCCGTTTGCCAATAAAGTCAATCTGCGTGGCACCCAGAATCTGCCCCATACTGAGTTTGGTCAGATAACGCTTGCGTTCCCAGAGGTTGAATACGACACGGGAACAGAAAATCGCCGTGTACATGCTCATCATGATTCCGAGAATCAGTGTTACCGCAAAGCCGCGCACCTGGTCGGTGCCAATGGCGTAGAGAATGATGGCGGTAATCAACGTCGTGACATTGGCATCCACGATTGTCGTCGTGGCCCGGGCGAAGCCATTGCGAATCGCCAGCCGCAAGGCAGCACCTTTCTTCAGTTCTTCGCGGATACGTTCAAAGATCAGCACATTGGCATCGACCGACATACCAACCGTGAGCACCAGACCCGCCAACCCAGGCAGCGTCACCGCCGCCTTCAGCAGGATCATCAGGGCCAGAATGAGCAACAAGTTCAAGAGCAGCGCTAGGCAGGCGACGACTCCAGCGAACCGGTAATAAGCGAGAATAAACACCAATACCAGCGCCAAGGACATACCGATCGCAGTTTTGCCACGACTGATCGTATCCTCCCCCAGGGTCGCACCGATCTTGTCTTCACTGATCGGGTTTTCCTGCAGCGTGGTCTGCAACCGCCCCGACTGCAACACGCCGACAATCAGATCAACATCTTCCTTCTCAAAGCTACCCGTGATCCGCCCCTGATCCCGAATCGTACTCATGATCCGTGGAGCCGACGTCAGATCACGGTCCATGACAATGCCCAACCGGCGATAGAAATCGTTGGTCGGCAAGTTGTTCGCCGTCAGCAGCCCCATGCGATCGGCACCCAGCTGGTTCATACCAAAACTGATACAGGGCCGCATTTGTTCGTCGGTGTCCGGGCGCACGACATCCAAATGCTCACCCAACACCTGGTCATCCTCATCCGCGACGGCCATCAGGATTTCCGCGCCGAGCGGAACCCGCAGACTGCCACCTCCTTGCTCCGTCTGTCGCTGCCTGGCCTGCTCAAGTCTTCTTTCATAGTCTGGAAGGAGTTGGTTCAACCCACTCGCGTCCAGAATAGTTCCCGTGCGCTCATCCCGTACGATGTCGTCAGTCCCCCACTCCGAGGGATCCATCAGCCGCACCCACTTACCGATCACAAGGCCGTCGTCGACGCCTCCTTCCCTGACTAGCCGTTCCCTCCGCTGTGGGCCTTCCGCCTGGGCGTTGAGTCTGGCTTGCGCCACCACGTCCGCGTGATCACGTTCACTGGCTACGATGTGAAACTCCAGCACACCGGCCGTGGTAATCTGTTTCTTGATCCGGGAAATTTCAATGTCATCGGCTTCAGGGATGATGATCTCTACCTGACGATCACCGTAAGGACGCACGACGATTTCCTTCAGTCCGCTCTTGTTGAGCCGATTTCCCAGAGTCTGGACCATCGCCTGCATAACACTCGAATCTTGCTTCTCTTTGTCCTCAACCTCGTAGACCAGGATCACACCACCCTGTAAATCGACCCCCCAATTGAGCTGAATTTCTCCGTCTTTGTAGTTGGAGAGAATCACGACGGCCGGCGCGACAATGGAAAAACAAATCAGGCCGAAATGCCCGGACAGATCTTTCGCCCGAAAGACTTTGATGGTGAAGATACGTCCCAAGGCAAAAGCGGCAAATGGAGTCAACACCAACAGAGTCACCAACAGTGTCTCGATCCCTTCTGTCTCGACCCATTCGACCATCCCAGGCTCCGACTCAGTGGCGACACCTTCACCGGCGGCCCCTTCACTAGCGGTGCTTGCGGCTGCGCCGTCCTTCGTTTTTCCACTGGCTGCGGCATCACTGGCCGGGGCCGCACTCGTTTCGTTAGCCGGTAGGGTAGTGGTAGACGTATCGTCCTGGGCAAGAACGCCAGCTGGCAGCCAGCAGGCGATTCCCAACACCAACAACAGACAAACCAGGCGATTCATTTTCGGATCCTCAGGAATAGATAGAAGGTCGCGACGCAGACTGCCTCGTTGCACTCGAGGAAGGGGCCCCCTGCCAGGACGGTCGTAAGGTCGAGTTCCACCGACGTACCACCGCGTTTCCGGTAATGCTCTTGCTGCCACCGACCAACCGCTGCATCCAGATGCTCCGAGAAACTAGATTCGAGGGTTGATCAAGCAAGGGGCCGTTTCCGACCCACAATGGTAACGTGTGGGGGGCTGAATGGGGAAGCAGAGATCAAGAAAGTCACCGTGCGAGATTTCACAAACCAGCCCTCTTTCCGTCATGGAAATGCCCATCCTTGCTGGTTGGTCTCGCCTCAACTCTCCGCCGTTAGACCAGCAGAATCAGTCACTTTTCGCGAAATTGCACTGCGCAAGATCCGCATGCGGGTATTATTCGCCTCATCAATACGAATCATGAGCTCGTCGCTGTCGGCCGTCGCCTCGACCACGGTTCCCAGGATCCCACCGGCCGTCACAACGCGATCGTGCACTTTTAGCTTCTTCAGCTCCGCTTCATGCTCACGTCGTTTCCGGTTCTGAGGCCTCAGGATCATGAACCAAAACATCAATCCGAGCACGCCCACCATATACAGGGGATTACCCAGGATCTCAGCAGCAGGCCCTGGATTCTGCGCTGGTGCCTCCTGAGCCAATACAACCATGGTCCAGCCAGCGTGGTGAAACATCAGTTCAATGCCCCTTCGCAGCCCGGCAAGGCCGGACAACTGACAACACAGGAATTTCTCGGAGAACAACTCGAGCAGGGCTTCCCAGCCACCAGGCGTGGCCCAGAATCCCGCCAGCAAACTCACTTGCCAACTGAAGCTGCCCAGAAAACTTCACTGGCAGCCACAGCAGCAACAGAAAACGGCCCCTGGCTGGGGGCCGCGGGAACGCACAACTCACCGTCATCTTAAGGCGCTGCGTGCCGCCGGGCAAGGGCAGCCCCCCAGGCCCGAGGCCCGCTTTCACCAGTCTGCCGGCGCCGTGATCCGACAAAACTCCAGGGCGATCAGGCCGTCTGCCAACCCGCCATTTTTTCTCGATAACACTCTTCAAATCGATCTGCTTTGATCGCTTCACGTACGGTCGACAAGAGACGCTGGTAGTAGGTCAGATTGTGGATCGAAAGCAGAATCGGACCCAACATCTCCCCTGCCATGAACAGGTGTCGCAAGAACCCTCTGCTGTGCTGGCAAGCCGCGCAAGCGCATCCCTCCTCCAGTGGCCGTGCATCTTCACGGTGCACACGATTTTTCATTCGCACAGTACCCCGATCGGTAAACGCCAAGGCATTCCGCCCATTGCGGGTCGGCATCACACAATCAAACAGATCGACCCCCCGGCGAATGGCTTCCAGCAGATCTTCAGGACGCCCCACCCCCATGGGATAGCGCGGTCGATCCTCCGGAAGCAGCGGGGCAGTGACATCAAGGATTCGGTACATTTCCGCAGGCGCTTCACCAACACTCAATCCACCGATCGCGTACCCGGGGAAATCAAGTGCAACCAATCGCTCTGCACACGACTGCCGCAATTGGGGGTCAAGTCCTCCCTGCACAATGGCAAACAACGACTGGTCTTTCCTGACTGCCGCGGCCTGGGAACGCTCAGCCCACAGCACGGTCCGCTGGCAGGCCTCTTCCACCAGTGTCCGATCACTCGGCAAGGCAACGACATGGTCCAGAACCATGGCAATATCGCTCCCCAACTGCTCTTGAATCGCCACGGCCCGTTCGGGCGAAAGCTCAAGCAAACGACCGTCAATATGTGAACGAAACTGCGCGCCAGCGTCCGTGACCGCCGAGATACGTGCCAGACTGAACAACTGAAAACCACCGCTGTCAGTGAGAATCGGACCAGACCAGCCACTGAACTGGTGCAAGCCCCCGAGCAGTTTGACCACGTCTTCGCCGGGACGTAAAGCCAGATGATACGTGTTGGCCAGAACCATCTGGGCACCGGTTGCCCGCACCATCCCGGGAGTCAATCCCTTGACAGTCGCTTGCGTCCCCACCGGCATAAATGCGGGTGTACAGACAGGGCCGCGCAGTGTGTGCAACTCACCCAAACGGGCACCACTTTGCAGGTCGACATGCTGAAGTTGGAAATGCAAACCAGCGGGGAGGCTGCGATCACGTGTCATCGCGAGGCTCCCTTGCTGCCAGCTTTCTGGACAGGTTCTCGCCCCACACAGATCCAACAAGCTTGTCACCTGTCGCCAGCACTGCTGCATGCGAACCCGGTTGCCAGGCCCACCCAGCGGCTTTGCAGACTGCGTGTCCAGCGCAAGGACGCCCACTTGAAAGACAGCGGAATCTGCCCTGGCTGCTGGCCCAGCGCCGCGTGCGGCGAAATAGAGCGTGCCGACTCAACCGCGTACTAATCACCCCGCAACCTGAGATTGGCTTCTGTCAGCTTCTCCCGTACTTCATTCAAGCTGGTGACGCCAAAGTTCTTGCATTCCAGCAGGTCATCGCCCGTTTTGCGTACCAACTCACCAACCGTACTGAGTCCCATCCGAACCATGCATTTGCGTGCGCGAACGGAAAGGTTCAGATCGGAAATAGGACGTTCCAGCAGCGCCTGTTCATCGGGACTCATGCCAGAGACGTCGAGCGGCGGCTCAGCATCACCGGTATCGAGCGCAAACTGCCCGAGCTCCAATCCCTTGGAAGCAAGCATATCACGAATTTCGACCAATGATGTCTCGCCAAAGTTCTTGCTCGCCAACAACTCCTGTTCACTGGTCCGACTCAGATCACCCAGCGTGTTGATCCCCATCGTCTGCAGACAATTCCGACTGCGTACTGACAACTCGAAATCGGCAACTGGCACATTCAGAACCTGTGCCAGACGATCATGCGCTTTCTCCGCTGCTTCATCAAACAGCATATCGCTCGAAGCGACGGCATCACGCAGATAAAGCTGGGCCCGTCGGTGATTGGGAAATGCGTCCAGCACCCGTTGATAACAGTGCTGAGAACGCTCGTACTCCTGCATATCTTCGTACAGAATTCCAAGATTCATCACCGCGCCAACGTGCGTGGGAAAGCAATTGGCGGCGCGTTGGTACAAGTCCAGCGCCTCCTGATCATTACCCCGGCGATCATTTTCAATCGCCATTCCAAACAACGCACCTGGATGATAGGGGTCGGCTTCAACGGCCCGTTCATATAACGCGATGACCTCTTCAGGATTGCCGCCCCGGGCGGCAACAGTCGCACCACGCTGGTACAAATATTCGGAGGTTTGCTCAACCGGACCAAACAAAGTATCTAGAACGGTCATTGCCGTATCTGGCATGCCTTGCAAGCGGTGTGACTCAACAATGGCCAACGACGTTTCATCTCCGTCGTAACCTGCTTTCTTGGCAGCCTCGAGGCTCTCCACCGCAACAACCAGCTTTTCCAATGCCAATTGTGATTTCCCGAGATAGAACAACGCCAGTGCGCTCCCATCGGCACTCGACAAAGTCTCCTCGGCACGTACGAACCGGCCCAATAAGAAATAGCAGACTCCCAGGCGCACTGCTGCGGCGGGACTACGGTCTTCACGAACTTCCAGCTCGGCTACCGCATCTCGGAGGAACGAAAACTGCGTGACATCCGTGTGAATCGCCCCCACTAACTGCTGAATTTCCTGAGGCCCAAACGTCGCGTTGGAAAGGACGATATCTTTAACTTCTGATTCCAACACAGTCGCCATGAGTTGATTCTCCAGACAGCACCCCGACGACCACCGCGCCGGAAAGTGAATACATGTTACCTGACTAGAAAAGCCAGCGGTGGGAGTCGAACCCACAACCCCCGCATTACGAATGCGGTGCTCTGCCGATTGAAGCTACGCTGGCGTTGGCTCAGCGAAGGAATCCAAAGGTAGTGCAAGACTAGAGTTAGGTCAAGAGCCGGGACCTGAACCAAGCTCCACTGCATTTACCAGATCAAATTCACTCCTGATAGTCGCCGTAAATCAGTTTGAGCTATGATGAGCCTCCCGGCAAGCGGGCCTGGGAACAGTTACTGGCCTCTGCTCCTTCCACTAACGTTGGGCTGAATTCGCTGACAGCCTCTGACGCCATGCCCCCACGCCACCTGTTCGAGACGGCAGTCAACCGTAACTGGTCACCTGCTGATTGGTCTGATGTGACCGTTCTGGTCGCTGTATCGGGCGGTCCAGACAGCGTGGCCCTGCTCCGAGCTTTAGCCCATCTCCACCGTGGAAACCTCGAAAATCTGGTGGTTGCACACTTTAACCACCAATTACGTGCCCAGGAGGCTGACGACGACGAAGATTTTGTCTGCTCGCTAGCCGCTCAGTTGGGACTGGCCTGTCACACCGGACGCTGGCAGCCTCTACCTGGAGAAACGCACTCGCCAGGTGAAGCCGCCGCACGTGAACAACGGTACCAGTTCCTGACTTCTCTCGCCAATCAACTCGGTGCTCGGTATGTGGCGACCGGACACACCGCCGATGATCAGGCCGAGACGATCTTGCATCGTGTCATCCGTGGCACCGGAATCGGCGGACTGGCAGGGATGCCCCGTAGCAGACGGCTGTCCCAACTGACCACTTTGATACGACCTCTGCGAGAACTCCGGCGGCAGCAGATACGCGAATACCTGGAATACTTGCAACAGCCCTTCCGTAACGACTCCAGCAACACGCAACGCACGTTCACGAGAAATCGAATTCGGCTCGACCTTCTCCCCCAATTAGAACGCAACTTTAACCCTCGTGTGCAGGAAGCGCTCTGCCGTCTGGCGCAACTGGCAACGCAGACCCAAGCGATAATCGACCGACAGGTTGCTGTCTTGCGCAAAGCAATTCAACAGCATCGGGACGATGGACTGATCGTTCTCGATTGCAAGCAGTTAGGCACCGACGACGCATTCTTGCTCCAGGAATTGTTAATCCAGATCTGGAAAGAACGCGGCTGGCCGTTGCGAGAAATGGGCCTGGAACGCTGGGAATCCTTAACCCATTCATTGATTACCGTTTCGGAAACTTCCAAACGGTTTGAGTTTCCAGGACAAATTCGCGGTGACTATGCGAACGGTTGCCTGCAACTCAGCGCTCCTCAGGACGACGCTCCGGCGCACTGAGACTGACCACACGTTGAGTGTTATTTGAAACCTGTCCAGATTCAAGACAACGGCCAGTTCAGTTCAACTGGTTGTCCCTGAGCTGCAGATGCCTCAGCAGCTTCCATCACGATCACTGCGCGAGCCGCTTCGACTGGAGTCACCACCTCGGGTGCATGCTGCCTGCGCACGCACTCTGCAAAGTAGTCCAATTCACTACGCAATGCGCCACCTACCTGGCCATGCTGGACAGGCCAGTAACTAGTGTCTTGCATCCTGGCTCCGTCGGCATCGAGTAGTTCCAGGCCAGTTTGGCTACAGTTAATTTCCAACTTGCCTTCTGTACCAACAACTTCCATCCTGGCATCGATCAGAGTAGACACGTTGGCAGGTAATCCCCAGTGTGTCTCAATGACTCCAATTGCCTGGTCGCCGAATTCAAGAATTGCCCAACCCGCCTCTGGAAAACGTGTCTTCCGGGAATGAAGCTGGCGACCATAAACGCGAGTCGGTGCGTTCCCCGTAAACCACATCATCAAATCCGCGTCGTGAACGCCATCGCCCAGCAGAGGTGAAATCTTATCAAGCCGTAACGGCGCGTTGACTGGCAAGTTCCGTTTTGCGGACATGCTCAGCACCTTCCCGATACGCCCCGAAAGAATCGCTTGTTGCGCCAACGAGACCCTGGGGTCAAAGCGACAGACGTGGCCAACCATAAAAACACCCTCGGCACTACTGGCCGCGGCAAGGACTTCCAGGCACTCGCTCTTCGACGGAGCCAGCGGCTTCTCCAAAAGCACATTCTTGCCTGCCGCAAGTGCCTGTAGTGCCAGGTCACGGTGATCCTGCCAGTGCGTGGCAATCGTCACCGTGTCAACGTCGTCGCGCGTTAACAACTGATCGGCATGAGCCATGACCTCCACTCCCGGAAAGTCGCGTGCCGCCTGCTGCTGATGCTGGGGATTACGTGTGCAGAGAGCCACCAACTCGACCCCTGGCATGTCTTGCATCGCACGGGCATGAATGCTGCCAAAACGCCCCGCACCAAGAACCGCCCAGCGAATTGAATCCATCTCCCTTGCCTCTCTACGATTCGAGTAACCCACCGGAATCGCCTGCCCTCTCGGCGAGTCCACGACTCCTGGCGGTTGGGCGCGGGCACCAATATAGCGGCCCACGCTGCGTCGGCACACTGGCCCGCACGACCAGATTCGTAGCTGCAATACGTATCATCGCACTGCGGAAACCCAACTTCTGGCCAGGTAGAACAGGGGCATTCAAGCACTGGTGCCCGGTCAGCCGAAACGGATTCTGATTGTTTCTCCGGGTGACGCAGACGCCGTGTCAGCACGCGCCCAGTACAACCCAAATAATCCCACAAATCCGGCCGGCACAATAACGTTTTCTGAGCTATGTTTTCAATGCCTGACCTGGTTTGGCAGGCCACCGATGTTGCCTTCTTCAACGTCAGCTATCCCGTCGTGAAAGTCCGACCATGATGACCATGGCCCCTACTCTCCGTGGCCCCGATATCGGGACTTTGGAAACACTCGAAAACCTGAAACGAGACATCCACAACAAACTGGTGGACAAACTCGACCTCACGAAGGTCGGAGAACTTCAAGGAGAGGTACTGCGGAGAGAAATCAGATTGGTCGTTGAGCACTTGTGTGACACTGAAGAAACACTGCTGAACCGTGCCGAGCGCGAACAACTCATTGAAGAAGTGCTCGACGAGACGTTTGGCCTGGGGCCTCTCGAAATGCTCCTGAAAGACCAGACAATCAGTGACATTCTGATCAATGGCCCGAAAAGCGTTTATGTAGAACGCCGCGGAAAACTTGAGAAAACAGATGTCGAGTTTCGTGACAACCAGCATTTACTTCAGATCATCGACCGCATCGTCTCCAAGGTGGGCCGACGGGTCGACGAAGTCTCTCCGATGGTTGATGCGCGGCTACCTGATGGTTCCCGCGTCAACGCCATCATTCCCCCATTGGCACTGGATGGAGCAGCCGTTTCTATTCGGCGATTCGGATCAAACCCGCTGAAGCTGGAAGATCTGCTGCACTTCAGGGCATTTACTCCGGAAATCGTCCTGTTGCTGGAGGCCGCCATCAAGGGACGCCTCAACCTCGTCATCAGCGGCGGAACCGGATCCGGAAAAACAACCCTGCTGAACACCCTGTCAAACTTCATTCCGAGCCACGAGCGGATTGTCACGATTGAAGACGCCGCTGAACTCCAGCTTCAGCAAGAACACGCCGTACGACTGGAAACCCGCCCTCCGAACATTGAAGGAAAAGGCCAAATCTCGGCTACCGACCTGGTGCGTAACGCACTTCGCATGCGGCCTGAACGCATCATCATTGGCGAATGCCGAGGCGGAGAAACACTCGATATGCTGCAGGCGATGAACACCGGCCATGACGGCTCCTTGACAACCATGCACGCTAATTCGCCGCGCGACGCCATCAGTCGACTGGAAACGATGATCATGATGTCCGGCTTCGAAATGCCCATCAAAGCGATGCGTCAACAGATTTCCAGCGCGGTTCACCTGATCGTTCAAACCAATCGGCTACAAGGTGGGCCGCGACGCGTTACCCATGTCACGGAAATCGTCGGCATGGAAGAAGATACCGTCGTCATGCAAGACATTTTTCGTTACATGCAAGAAGGAGTTGATGAAGCAGGCAGGGCCCGTGGTCGATTTGAATCAACCGGCATCCGTCCCAAATTCATGGAACGCCTGGAGTCCGCAGGCATTCGCTTGCCCGCCAGCCTGTTCCAGCAGCGGGTGCTGCTGGACGATTGACGTCGAGCTGGACACCGACAAAGCCGTTGCCAGCCTCCCTGTGCGATTCCCCGCCACACACAATCGACCTTCGCGAACGAACCCGAAACACCAGTCCTTTGCGATTTCACTGGCTCCGATTGTCGCAGTCACCGATGCATACCACACCGCTCCAGGAGATATCGCATGATGATGGGAACTCTGTTGATTTCCGGGCTGGTGTTTGTCTCGATCACAGCGGCGATTCTGGGTGTCGGGCTGATGTTGCAAGGCAACAAGAACACCGAAATTGAAAAACGCCTGGCAACCCTTACTTGCGGTCCGACCAGCTCAAAGGGCCAGACAACGACGGACAGTGTGCTGGCTCGACCTCTCCAGGCTGAAGTCGGATTCGGGCATTTCCTGGCGACCAGGTTTGGAGGTTGTCGCCTTTTCCTGGAACAGGCAAATGTCCCCTGGCCCCTGCAACGAATTCTCGCAATGACCCTGGGTTTGGCAATTGTGGGGATGGTCGTTGGAATCACCGCTGTGCAAGACAGTCTGGTGGCATGCTTATTGGCAGCGACCACCGCTACCTTGCCCTGGGGCTGGCTTTACGTGCGTCGACGCAAACGCCTTCAGGAGTTTGGACGCCAATTGCCCCAGGCGCTCGACCTGATTAGCCGAGCCTTGCGTGCCGGACACAGCCTGTCCTCCGGATTTGAGCTGGTCTCTACGGAACTGCCCGACCCCATCAGCGCCGAATTCAGACGCTGTTATGAAGAGCAAAATCTCGGGATACCGTTTGATGACGCGGTCAAGGCTATGGCCAACCGCGTACCCGATCTGGACCTACGTTTCCTTGCCACGGCATTAGTTCTGCAACGCCAAACGGGTGGCGATCTGGCAGAAGTGCTCGACAAGATCGCAGATTTGATCCGCGGCCGCTTCAAGTTACGAGGCCAGATCCAGGCCCTCACCGGAGAAGGCAGGCTCTCCGGAATCGTACTACTCGCCCTGCCTCCCGTGTTGTTCCTCGTCATGTACTACATGAATCCCGCCTATTGTCGCCCATTATTCGACGACCCTCTGGGACAGCAGATGTTGATGGCCGCGGTGGCCTCACAGGTCGTGGGCGCGTTGGTCATTCGAAAAATCATCAACATCAAGGTGTAGAACGAATGTTCGACGAACTTACAGAACTGCTCACTTCTACTTACGCGGTCCCCATTGCCAGCTTTGGCGCGATCGGTGCCGCCAGCTGGCTGCTGCTGGACTGGCTCTCACCTCAAACCACCAGAGCCGAACAGCGACTGAAGTCAATTTGCGACCCGCGTTCGACAACCGCGACAGAGTCGCCAGCCAAGACGGTCTCTCGCGTTCTCGAACGCACCGCGCCTGCGTTTGCTAAACCACTGCAGCCAACGCGTGAGGCCGATGCCGGAAAGTTAAAATCCAAACTACAGCAAGCCGGGTTCCACGGGTCCAATGCAGCGAACATCTTCCTGGGTCTTAAGATAGCCTGCCTGTTGGCCGGCATGCTGGTTTGTGGAAGTTCACTGGTCGCGATATTCACTCTCAATTCGCTTTCCATTTTGCGAGCGGCGATCATCGCTATCAGTTCGTTCTATTTGCCTGACGTCGGACTCTGGTACCTGACGCGCCAACGCAAAGAACAGATTTTTCTGGGGCTACCCGACGCATTAGATTTGATGGTCGTCTGCGTTGAAGCCGGCCTGGGAATCGATGCCGCCATGCGCAAAGTTGCGGAAGAAATGGGAGACTCCTGCCGGGCCCTCTCGCAGGAATTCGGACGTTGCAATATGCAACTGCAAATGGGCCGTCCGCGCAATGCGGTGTTAAAGGATCTGGGAGAACGCACAGGAACAAGTGACTTGCGTTCACTGGCTTCGATACTTATTCAGACAGAGAAGTTTGGATCCAGTATTGCTCGAGCATTACGTGTCCATAGCGATGCGATGCGAAGCGCGCGCAGACAAATCGCCGAAGAGAAGGCTGCCAAAACTGCTGTGCAGTTAATTTTCCCGCTCGTACTCTTCATTTTCCCAGCTGTCTTTGTCGTCCTCGTGGGCCCGGCAGCAATCACCATGATCCGTGAAATGCTGCCACTGATGACATCATGACCACGCCGTCTTCCAGTTACCCAATCGTTCCTTGCTGGCGACGACTTGTGACGGCTGCGCTGCGGCACAACCAATCTATCCACAACAATCGCTAGAGCCCTTTCATTCGACGAGAGCCATCAAGCGCAAGCGAGCCGCTTCGGCAACGCGGAATACCGCATAATCGAAACAACTGCCACGTACTCCAAGTTCACCACCGGCGTCACCGATAAAGAAAAATGACCAGCCAGACAGCATGGATGTGAGTTATCTGGGAGAGCGGGAATGAACCTGCTTTGCTGATCAGAATCTCTTGCGTCCTCTCGTTCAACACGAGCGCCAGTTCCCTGAGGAGAAAATACGATGCGATTGATAGCCTCCAAACTCCTTGTGCTGCTGCTCTTTTTGAACGGTGCTTCGGCTGCCCAAGCTGGAAATCTGTGGCATCAATTCTGGGACACTTTCCGCGATACACACCGCTGGCCGAAACCCCTCGATACTGTCGAACGCCACAACGTGCGGGCAACCTGGAAAATCATGCAAGATAACGGCTGGAAACTTCAGAACACGCTGGGCGACCACTTGTTCGAAGGGCGCAGTCAAGACCTGACGACAACGGGCAAAAAACGGGTGCGCTGGATCGCAACACAATCTACGCGCAAGCGACGTCAGATCTTTGTGTTACGTGGCCAGAACAATATCGTCACACAGCGACGCATCGATTCGGTACAAGCTGAGCTTGTTGGCTGGAACACCGACCGGGGCACATCTCCGCGCGTGCGTATCAGCGACCGCCAGCCTCCCTCGGAATCCGGGACGCGTCTGTACCAGGTGCATCGACAATTCCAGGATTCACAACCTGCCCCGCGCCTGCCAGCTCTTTCGGCAAATGATTCTGCCAACTAGAGGACAGGCAACGATCCAGGGCCCCCGGTTCAGACGACACCCGCAGCTGGAGATCGCCGATCGATTATCACCGAGGCCGATCAATTGTCACCGAAGAAGCGAGTCGATTCTTCACCAACTAACCGAGTGTCCGGATCCTCTGCTTCCAGTTCGACACGAAACCTGAGGTTGCCTGCCTCAAAAGCTCGCGCACGCACCGTGAGCGTCACTGTTTGTCCGGGGCCAACGCTGGGAATCAGTTCGAAACGCACCTCGCCCTCTTCCGTCATCAACTCTCCGGGATGTCCGGCAACACTGGTCGGCTCAATGCCCTCGGAAAAATAGGCTCTGACTTGCACGTTGGTCGCGGCCTTGGTTCCCCGATTCATCACCTTGATCTCATATTGAACATCATCCCCGACAGGCTCAGGCCCTTGGGGGTCATTCAACACGAGCTTCAAGTCTGCCACGGCCTCCACGCGAGTCGTGAAGGCGTGAGTCGCTGTGAGTTCGTTGGCATCCTCAACACGAATCGAAAGTGGATGAGCACCTTCCGCAACCAGTTGGCAGCGCATCTCAAAAGTACGCTGTGCGCCCGGCTGCAATTCACCGATCGTCCAACGCACACGTTCTGTTGCTGCTTCAGCGGTGGCAATGCCACCCAGATATTCCGCTCGCTTCGGCAAGATCGCCGTCGCCACAACGCTACGAGCCACGGCATTACCGGTATTAGAAACGCTGACCCGATAGGTGGCCGCGGTACCCGCAAATTTGAGTTTGGGGCCCGTCGTTTCCACTTGCAGATCCGCGCATCGCACCTTTACTTGCTTTCGACTCACTACCTCCAAGCCACCAACCGCGGTCGCGGTGGCGCTGATTTCCATCACACCCGCATCACGCGCGGTCATCTCGACTTCCAACTTGCGTCGCGCACCGGCGGCCAATGTACCAAGCGTCTTGGCTTCCTGGTTGGCAGCGCCGGGCCCCAAGCTAATTTCCACGCCCTCAGCAGGCCCGGAACCAGGATTCGAAATTTCAATCGCGTAGACTCGTGTCTCACCAAAGTTGACGTCAGCAGGCCCGGAAATCACCATCTCCAGTCGCGGCACCTGGACTTCGATAGCTGCCGTAGAATTCTGTGGCCGCTGAGACCAGTCGACACCAAAATCAAACACCACTGCAGCCTGTGGCAGCAAGATCAATCGGAGCGATTCCTCCTGCCCCGCCGCAAGTTCAGTCAGCTCCCAAACCACTTCCTGACGTCCCTCTGGATGTGATTGTGTGCCCACCGACCCATCACTAGTCTCGCTCGCCCGAATGTCGATCGCATCCGGTATGTCCATTCTCAATACCACGTCGTGAGCCATGCCATCAAATCGCCCAACCGATCTCGCAGACGGATTTTTGACACGAATTTCGTACGTCGCCGGTTTCCCAACAATGATCGATTTCGGCCCCACCGCGACAACTTGGATGTCCGGAGTGCGTCCGACAAAGAGTGAATTGGCTGTAGCCTTTGTCCGTTTCGCAGGATTACTGAGCTGAATTGCACGCCCCGTTGAGATCGGTTGCGGTTGCTCTTTTTTCCGAAACTCGCGAGGGGCGGCGTTGCGCAGACTCGGCGTGGTGCGGGGTGGTGTCGGTCGCAATTGGCCTGCTCGAGACCGAACACGCCGCGAAGAACGCCGTGACGACTGCCGATTGCCATCGGCGCGTGCAGGAATAGGCTCCAAATCTACAGGCTGCGAACCCAAGCGTTGGGGAAATTCTCTTTCTTCAGAAACGTCCGTCGATTTCTCAGAATCGTCTACCGCAGGACGGTCATCAGAGCGCACGCTGCGGCGCGTGACAACACGTGACGCTGATTCTCGCCGTCGGTCGCTACGGTCGGCAGGCTCACTGGCAATTGAGCGACGCTCTTGACGACGCCCAGTGCGAGGAGGGTCTTTGAGAGGCGGCGGACCGGCGTTTTCCTCATCAGAATCGTCCGCGACCGCGCTCGTTGCGGGAGCCACCAGTTGCAGGCCCTCCGCCTCAGGAGTAGAGACCTTTCTGGTAATTTCTATTGTCTCGGTCTTGATCGGCTGTGGACGACTTGTCGAATCCTGTGCGTGGACAAGAGCGACTGCGGTCACCACCAGGGCGAACAGGACCGTCGTGTAAGCAACTCTCCGGGACATGTGTTTTTCCTGTTTGGTCGAGGTACAATCTCCGCTCGAGTCCGTATCGGCTGTAGCGAAGGTAGAGGTTTAACCGATTTTTTCCACTGGTGAACTGGGGCAACCTGGGAAACCCAGGAAGAGACAAGCTCCCCCTGGGGAACTTGTCTGTGACGGCACCAGCGGGATCACCCGACTCAACCTGGAACCGATCCACCGTAATTTCCCCAACTCGATACCCGACTGGCAAATCCCCGGCGGCCCATGAACGGCCTGCCGCAGGTACAACTGCCCGACTTAATGTGATTCGTGAAACCAGCTGCCTGCATACGCTTGTAACGGAGCTAGCACCTTGTCCCCATATGTCTTCAGCCGCGAACAATGCGCTTCACACAACATCTTTCCAGGAGTCGACATACACACGCTAAGCGGTCAAACAATGACGGTCTCACTCGTTGAAATCGAGCCGCACGCAACGATCAAACGGCATAGCCACCCCCACGAACAGATGGGAATGCTGCTCGCTGGCGAATTGACTTTCGTGATCGCAGGTGAAACGCATCACGTCCGCGCTGGCGGCATGTGGCGAATCCCCGGAGGGATCGAACACAGCGCCGTAGCTGGTCCTGAAGCGGTGCGGGCTATCGACGTTTTCCACCCGGTTCGCGAGGACTACCAATGAGGCTCATGCCAGTCGAGCCGTCCTCTTGAGGCCGCGAGCCAACGCACGGCAAAACGGGTTTTCCAAGGCACCCAGCGCACCCAACAACCGTATCGCTCATGAGCCCGTCAGTCACTAGAATACGGTCGCCACTTGCACGTAATCTTCTGCAGGGATTTGACTATGACCGCATTGTTTCTCACCGAAGATATGATGTTCGCTTCGCGTGTGGGAGCTCAAGCGAACTCGCTCAATATCCCGATTGAAACTGTCAGTTCGGTCGCCCAACTCGACGAATCCCTGTCTTGCCAACCGACCCTGTTCGTAGTTGACTTGGCAGCAGTGCCGACAGACCAACTGGAGGCGACCGTGGAAACGGTACGTGACCGCGCACCTGGCGCAACCATCATTGCCTTTGGGCCGCATGTTTGGGAAGCCAAACTTCAGGCAGCCAAGCAAGCCGGTTGCGATCAAGTACTCAGTCGTGGCCAGTTCCACAAGGAAATGTCGGACCTGCTGCAGCAGTACCTGCCGGAATAGCGCCTAACCACCTTCCGGAACGAAACCAAGCCAGCGCGGGCAGGCAGGGACTCCGAACCGGTGTTCTACTCGCCAGCTGCCAGATTGACGTCGCTACGACTCTGTCCCAGTAACCGAGCAGCTTCTGACAACACAAATTTCGGATCCATGAACGGCTCGTAGCTGATATCCTGCCACCGTACCAAACCACGTTCATCAATCAGGAACGTACCGTGTAGTGGCTGCTGTTCAAAATCATCGAATGCACGATAGGCTTTAAAGACATCCAAACCAGCATTCGCGGCTAATGGAATCGGTAGATTCCCTTTATCGTAGCTCTCGACTGACTTCTTCAGATCCTCAGGCTTATCGGTGGAAATAGCACATATCGACAAGCCTGCTTTTTCGAATTCGGGTACCATCGGCGCAAATGCCTGAAGTTGCTCAGCACAGTGCAAACAACCGTAACCCAGGTAGAAAATCAGTACGACCGGGCGTCCCTTGAACTGCGACAACGAAAGCCGCTTGCCAGCAGCAGTTTCTAGATCCCACTCCGGAGCGGTCAACGGCTGCCAGCGAAATGGCCCCAGTTCATCCAACGCAGGCCGTGTCCCAACGTCGTCAGCAGGTGCTGACACCACGCGCCAATCTTCGGGTAAACCGAGTGATTTGGCGATCGGCGTTAAGCGGCTGAACACTGGAGATGCCAAATCGATTTTCGTCGACAACGCACGCAGTTTCTCGAAAGCGGCTTTCGCCTCGTCTTGTTTCTCAGCTTCCCATAACAGCTGGATATAAATCGCCAACGGATGCACCTCACCGGGGTGTTTATCCACATACTTTTGCGCCGCCTTGATTGCCTTCTCGGTCTCACCCGCACGATGCTGGAGCAAAGCCCGATAAGTGTCGTCAACACCGCCAGATTTCTTGAAACGCTCCAAGGCCTCCTTGAATTCTCCCGCCGCGACGGACTGGTGCCCTTGAATTTCGTCAATCGCCTTCTGCACCGCTGTAATCTGTCCGTCCAGTGGCTTGCGTGCGTCTTTCTTCGCTTTTTCGACCGCCTTCTTCTTCTCTTTGAGCTGCTCCTCTTTCGCAGCTTCCTCAGCCTCAGCACCGGCCTTGGCAACTTCCGCGTCATCACCACCATCACCGCGAGCTTTCTTTTCAGCCTTTTCTCGCGTCTCTTGAACTCGTTTTTCGTCGATCGCTTTTGCACTCGCTTTTTTGTCGGCAGCTGCAACCGCCTCGTCTCGTTCCTTTTCCAGGCCCTGTTTACGCTCTTCCAGTTCTTTGAGCACCTGCGCACTGCGGTCGTCGTGACCACTGCGGACGCTGGCAATACCCACGTGTCGGAGCCTCTTGACCTGCTCCACCTTCTTATCGGTCGGCGGCAAGTAAGGCGTATCACTCAGGGCAAGCAATTCGGACCAGAGTTCATAACGTGTCAATGTCTCGAATAACCGCGTTCGACCGTAACGCGTGCTCCCAAACTTATCGAGCGTGTTATAGCGAGGGTGACGTGGCAATTCGATCATGTTCTTGGCCAGATTCACGGCGTCCCGGACACGGCCAACATAATTCAAGTTGCGGATAAACCACTCATTGTTGTGGGCAAAATTGTGAATTTCATCAGGAAGCACTCGATCTCGCATCATCCGGTGATGGTCGACACGTGCCGATGCCTCCTGTTGCCAACAAGCGTCGTTGTAGCGTTTCAGTCGCGAGTAGATATGACCCGGCATATGCCACATGTGAGCAATAGAAGGTGATGTCTGACCGCACAACGCTGCCGACGACAACGCCACTTCGGGCTTCTTGTAGTCCCACAAGTGAATTCGGAAATGGTGCGCCGAATGGTACGGCTCAACCGCGAATACCTGCTGAATCAACGAATCAATAGCCAAATAACTGAGCGTCTCAATCCCAGCCCGGCGATTGTTGTACAGTTGCAACGCCAAGAGCGCCTTGGCTTCAACATCGTCGGGAAACTTAAGTGCAATCGATTCCAGGGCTTTTGTATATTTCTGGGCGCGTTCTTTTTTCTTCTTATCGCCGGCTTTGAGATAGGCATCGAACGCCTCGATGTAAAGGCGTTCCCGCTCGGTTACCTTGTCCTTGCGTTTAACCGCCTCCGCGATGAAACCCTTTGCACGTTTCTCCTTACCTCTTGTCGCCTGGGCAGCTCCCCAATAGGCCATGGCACAATCCGGATCCAATGCCGCCGCTTGTCGAAAAGAACGCTCCGACTCGAGAAACCAGAACCCGTAAAGCTGACCGAGACCTTGCTCCACAAATTTTTTGGCCATTTCATTGCTTGATGTAACGGGAAATCGGACATGCCCCGTACCGGCCATCAAATATGCTTTTTGCCGTGGCCCGGCGTTAAGAAATTCCCCGTGGTAAGAATGTCCAGCCGGCACTTCTGTCTTCGCTTCTTTCTTGCCCTCTTCCTGCTTCTTGTCTGAGCCGTCCTCGGACCACAACAACTGTCCGGAAAGCAAAACGCAAATTCCAGTACAAACCAGATGACGGGTCGTAATCATGATTATCTTCCAACAATTGGAGGCCCTGACAAAATCTACTCACCACTCAGATTAAATCCTCACGCCCGAGTTGACAACCTTTCCCGGGCAGACGGCCGCTGGGCGTACCTGCCCTTGACCGTTATATTTCGATTTCCCCCCTCGAATGGGGTTCACGGTGGTAGCAAGGAGCTGTGCAGCAGCATGCCCAAGAAGAATATCTCAGAAACAGATGTTGATGGTAAACGCGTGTTGATGCGGGTGGACTTCAACGTCCCCCTAGATGAGCAACAGCAAATCACCGACGACCGCCGTATCCGCTTGGCGCTGCCCTCGATTCAGTCGGTACTGGATCGAGGAGGCAAACTGATCCTGATCAGTCATCTGGGCCGGCCGCAGGGTAACGCAGATGATCAGCGTTTTAGCCTGCGTCCCACGGCGGTAAGGCTGGCAGAACTACTGGACAGCCCCGTTGTCTTTGCTACCGACACGGTAGGAAAAGACGCCCAGGCTCAAGTCGACTCGTTGCAACCCGGTCACTGTGTCGTCCTTGAGAACCTGCGTTTCTGCGCCGGCGAAAAGCAAGGAGATGCTGAATTTGCACAACAGCTTGCCAACTTCGCCGACATTTACTGCAACGACGCCTTTGGCACCTGCCATCGGTCCGATGCATCAATGGTGGCAGTGCCTCAAGCGATGGCCAACCGTCCTAGAGTTGTCGGCGCCCTGGTTGCCCAGGAGATCCGCTATCTGACCGAGACCATCGCCAATCCGAACCGCCCCTTCGTCGCCATCTTAGGCGGTGCCAAAGTCTCGGATAAGATCGGCGTGATACGTAATTTGCTGAACCTCTGCGACCGCGTCTTGATCGGGGGAGCAATGGCTTATACCTTTGCCCTCGCTGTCGGCGGCAAAGTTGGCAAGAGTCTGGTCGAACCCGAAAAGGTCGATCTTGCAGAAGCGCTTATTCGCCAAGGCGGTGACAAACTAATGCTTCCCTGTGACACACACTGTGGCAGTGCATTTCAACCCGATTGCGACAAGCAAATCGTGGAAGCCGGTAAGATTCCAGATGAGTACGAAGGGCTCGACATCGGTCCTGAAACCGCGCGTCGATTTGCCCAGGAAGTCCAGACCGCAGCCACCGTTGTCTGGAATGGCCCAATGGGCGTCTTCGAAATGCCGCCATTTGATGCCGGCACACGAGCCGTAGCCGACGCAATCGCCGAATCAAAAGCAGTGAGTATTATCGGTGGTGGAGATAGCGCCGCCGCGATTACCCAACTTGGCTTCGCAGACCGCGTCGATCACATCAGTACAGGTGGTGGCGCAAGCCTGGCAATGCTGGAAGGGCAAGTCTTCCCCGCAATGGAACTACTCGACGAGCAGTAGATTTCTGGGATTGACCCCACGGGGCGGACCGGCTAGTGTCCCCCCGCCATGTCTTTTTTTCGCAGGGCGTTCGCCCCTCTCATCGTCGGCGTGATGCTGTTTGCCAGCCTGCTTTCGGCAATGGATCCTCGCGCTTCTACAAAACCAACACTGCTGGTGTTGCGCAACGGCCAGATATTGCGCGGTAGTGTGACGCAAGTTGGCGACTATTACCTGGTAATCATCGGTCCTTCTAGCCAAGTACGCGTACCCGCTGACCAGGTCAACTACGCCTGCAACAGCCTGGACCAGGTCTACCGCTTCAAGGTTGCCAACACACGGCTCGCTACCGCGCGTGAGCACCTGAAACTAGCCGAATGGTGTTTACACTATCAACTTCGTCAGCGTGCTGCCGACCACCTGCTGACGGCGATTGCCATCAATCCCAACGAACCCGCGATCTCGCGCATCCAGCGTTTCTGGAACGCTTCCATCCAAGTACCATCCAGACCCAGGCCAACGGTCACCACGGCGCCGACGACGAGCAGCCATAAGGAAGTGGAAGCAGCTCTGAAAACCTTGCCACCGAAGAGTGTGGAACGTTTCACTCATAAAGTGCAACCCTTGTTGTTGAACTACTGCAGTAACAGTAACTGCCATGGGCCTAACTCAGAGTCAAGTTTTCGGCTGGTGCGTCCGCTGTTCGCAAAACGAATGACGCGCCGCTTTACCCAGCGAAACTTGCATACGATCCTGCAATACATTGACCGCGGCAACCCTCAACAAAGTCAGCTACTGACCATCCCGAAACAGCCACACGGCAATCTAAGTACACCCGTTTTTGGCGATCGCCAGGAGGTGCAGTACCAGAACCTGGAGCAATGGGTCACGAAGCTCAGCCCCAGGAACACTGCGGCCACACCACCACCCCATGTCGCACCTCCGCCCCACGCAGTATTGACCAAACCCGCCGACTTCCAGGCAGACAGACTCACAGAGAAAGAGGTCAAAAAGCCTAAATCGAACGACGAAGCCTCACTTCTGGATGAACTCGTCGATACGCTTACCAAGGAAGACGGTGGCGAGAGCCCCGCGCAACCACAGCGGCCAGAGCGTCGTCGACAATTCGTGCCGCGAGATCCATTTGATCCGCAAATTTTTAACCGACGGTATTTCGCCGAAGAGGCTCCCTGAAAACAGGGCACGAGGTTCCGTCGATTCATAGCTGACACCGTCGATGCCTACCGCAGATCAACGCGATCTTTTTTTCCCACCAAATTCCGGAATCAGCTGCTGACATGCTGCGCCTGCCAGCCAGCTCCAACGAACACAACGGCACAGACAACCGGTAACGCCAGAACCGCAGCCGCAGACGGCCACAGTGGTACGCAGCACTTTTGACAATGAACCCAGACTGTCAGCATGCACCCTGCCGAATTGCCCGTTGCCAGCCTGCTTCCGGACTGTTCGTTCACGCGAACAAAAGGACGTGGCCCTGGTGGCCAACACCGTAACAAAGTGGAAACCGCCGTCGTTGTAACCCACCTGGCAACCGGAATTCGGGGGGCCGCCAGCGAACGCCGTAGCCAGCATCAAAATCGCCAGTCGGCCATTTTTCGGCTCCGCCTGCAATTAGCGCTTGAAGTCCGCACTAAACGCGACCCTGGCCAGGTTCCGTCGCAACTGTGGCAAGATCGGGCGCAAGGCACGCGACTACCGCTCAGCGGTACGCACAATGATTTCCCTGCGATCTTGTCAGAACTACTGGACGTATTGCACAACCACCAGCTGGATTTCAAGCTGGCGGCCACGCAGCTTGGATCAACGCCATCCCAGTTGGTGCGGATCTTGAAGCGCCAGCCCGCCGCCTGGCAGTGGACAACTACGGCCCGTGCAGATCATGGCCTGCCGGCTCTCCGTTAAAGCGCGCCACATGCGAAAATCGCCGCGTGCACTCGAATGCGCTNCCCTTACTCTGCTGAAAATGCGTGTACCGTGGTCTGCCGATAGGTTTCACCTGGCTTCAGGATTGTAGTNGGAAAGCCAGGTTGGTTCGGCGCATCGGGATGGTGCTGAGTCTCCAGNCAAAAACCGTGGTATTGCTGGTAACCACCCTCGTCGTCGCCACCTTTAAGGAAATTGCCGCTGTAGAACTGAATCGCGGGCTGTGTCGTTCGGATTTCCATCACCCGTCCAGTTCCGGGATCCTTAACACGTGCAGCCATTTTTAGCCCAGCGGCCGTTTCGCGCAACACGTAACAATGATCGTACCCCACCGGATCCGCTTCGATCTTGTCGAGATCATCACCTATCTTTTTGGCTGCTGAAAAATCCAGCGGCGTGCCTTTCACGTCACGCAACTCGCCAGTGGGAATCAAGGTCGCATCCACTGCCAGAAATTGATCGGCGGCAATCGTCAACTCGTGACTACGGATATCACCAGATCCAGCACCAGCCAAATTCCAATAATTGTGGTTGGTCAGGTTTACTGGTGTCGCCTGGTCGGTCGTCGCAGAAAAATCGACGACCATCTCATCCTTGTTTGTCAGGGAATAGACCACCTTAACATCCAGGTTACCGGGATACCCCTCTTCCCCATCCGGACTCCGGTAGGAAAACTCGACTCCTACTGCGTCCCCGGTCTGCAGCTCTGTCGCGGTCCACACCACCTTATCAAATCCCACGTTACCACCATGTAAGTGATTCGGATCGTTGTTCGTCGCCAGTGTGTATTCCTTACCATCCAGACTAAACTTGCCTTTCGCGATGCGATTGCAGAACCGTCCCACGGTTGCACCAAAATAAGGATGCCGTGGCAAATAACCGGCCAGGTCATCAAACCCGAGTGTAATGTTCGCCAATTTTCCATCGCGGTCCGGTGTTTCCAGAGAAACCACGATCGCTCCGTAATTAGTGAGTTTCATCACCAGCCCGTTTGCATTGGTGCACGTATAAATTTCCACTTCAACTCCTTCAGTCGTCTTGCCAAACGGTTCTTTGGTAATCCCTGCGGTCGAGGTTTCACTCTGTCCGGTTTCCTTCTCTCCTGCGGATGGTGAGACGGATTCCACCGATGCTGACTCTGGCCCCGCAGCGGCGGTTTCCGAACGCTCTACGCCACTCTCCGTTTCCGTATTACAACCGGAAAAGAATACGGTTCCCACAACCAAAAGGGCCAGGGACAACTGAATCGTTCGTGACATGAGCAACTCCGCACACAATGGGGGTGAAAAAGTAACGCGAACCTGCAGCTTCGCGTCTGTTGCGACAAGAAGCCGGTTCACGAATGCCGCCATTATGGAATCGGCGGGACCGAGCGTCCAGCACCGCATAGCGACGTGGACTGCTGTGGGACAAGCTACCCACTTTGCCAAAGGACCGACTCGGTGGCTGCCATCGAAAGCAGCTTGACAAAGCCGTGGCGCCTACCGAGATGAGCTTGTCCGCCGTCTGCTACATTTTTTGCGTTCTACAAGAGGCTTTCCAGCAGTCGTCGCATTTTGCGCATTTCCGCCATGTGGTCGATATCTTCCATGTTGGATATGTGCACACATAAAGCACGGCGGTAATCCACCATACGGAGTTGGCTGATCAGGCGACCGTAGTCAACCTCACCTTGTCCGACACGAACCTGAAACGCGTCTGGACTCGCATCGCGCAGATGGACGTGATACACGTACTTCATGAGGGCATCGATGCTCTTGCCGCGATAGGGGCCACAAATGTAGGGGCTAGGATCCAAAGTCAAACCCAGACCTTCCACGTTGTCGCAAAGCACAGAGACCGTATCCGGGTCTTCAGAGAAACGGCCAATCTGGCTCTTCATGCTGACAATGACCCCTTCCATTTCAGCAATCTTCACCAACTTCCGCAGTCGCTCCACTTCCTCATTAAACGGCGTCACCGTGGGACCCGAAGGCACCGTAACGTGGACCACTTTGGTCGCTTTGGCCAATCGACAAATGCCTTGAAACTGTTGGTAGTGCTGATCGCCATCGGCTTCGATCTCAACGTTATAGGAAATAACGTTCAATCGCTGCGTCTTGCGGCAGATGTCAACCGCCTGTTCCAGATTGGAGACCACGTCAGATGGCCTTAACTGGGTACCTGATTCACGAAGAACCAGTTCGATCGTGGTGAACTCCAAGTCAACTAATTTTCCCAGGGCCTCGGACAAAGGCAAACCATCAAAGCAATCAAGCGAAGCCGTAACTAACAATCGATTTCTCCTTGCTGCGAGCCAAAGGCGCGATCGGAATGACCATCACGCACAACAAGCACCAATTTCCAGAAACCAGGCACTGCTTTCCAGGAACCAGACACTGCGGCGCGTAGCTTACTGGCAGTGCTCTGTTCTTGGCAACACCAGAGCACCGTCTGGCGGAATCGTGTGCGGGCAAGCTGCCCAACCTCTCGAGAAACTCTCACGCCAAAGCCATTTCCCCGGAATCGTGCATTCCCCCTCATCCCTACAGCACCCCCTGATTCGTAGAGAGTGAGTAGAATAGACCCAAAATCCCTTCAACAGCTCAGCTTGCCCTACAGGAGACGGTTGTGAACACACCAACAACGACACCACCAACCATCATCGTGCGGACTTCAGGAGGTTTTTTCAGTCGCCTGGCAGGAGCCATTTGCTGGTTACTGCTCTTTGGTTTTATTTACAGTATCTGGACAGGAAATTCAGAGATGGTCTCCTGGTCTGGCAACATGGGTGGATTGACAGAAACCCACCAGTCAGGAAACACGAAGGCGAATTCCAAGGTCGCGATATTGACCATTTCCGGGATCATTGGAGACGGCCATGGCTACGTCAAACAACAGATTGATCAAATCCGGCGGGACTCGCAGGTTAAAGCCATTGTGCTCCGCGTCAATTCACCAGGTGGCACAGTCTATGGATCCGACTTCATCTTGCACCACCTGAAAAAGCTACGAGAAGAGAGAGACCTGCCACTGGTCGTCAGCATGGGTGGAATGGCCACGAGCGGTGGCTATTACGTATCCATGGCAATCGGCGACCAGAAAGACGTGCTGTTCGCCGAGCCAACAACAACAACCGGCTCAATCGGAGTCATTCTTCCACACTACGATTTCAGCCAGCTATTGAAGCGGTACGATGTTCAGAATGACGCCATCGTCAGCCATCCACGTAAACAGATGCTGAGCATGACGCGGTCTCTGTCCGATGAGCACCGTAGCATACTACAGGCCCAGGTAGACGAACTGTTCTCGCGTTTCAAATTTGTCGTGCGTGGCGGGCGTCCTGCGCTACGCGACGATCCAGAACAACTCGATCGTATCGCCACCGGCGAAGTCTTCACGGCCAATCAAGCGCTCGACCATGGGCTCATCGACAAGATTGGATTTCTCGAGGATGCTATCGAGCGCGCCAGTCAACTCGCAAACCTCANATCAAACCAGTTCCAGGTCGTCCAGTATCAACGCCCGGGGTCCCTGTTCAACCTNATCGGCATGGCGCGTACAGAGCCTGCTTCAGCCACTCTACAAACACTNCTCGATCCGCTGACACCCCGCGCATACTTCCTGTTTACCAATTTGCCGCCCCTCGTCAGCGCTTATCAGCCCTTCAACTAGTAGCATGTGATCTCAGGCATCTCGATACGAGCCAAACGCAACCAACTTGCGTGCAAGAGGCGCCCTGCATCAAGGTCGTTGCCCTCGCCTTCCCTCAAGCTGGGGTCTGCGACCGCGTTCCCCAGCAGGGCTGGGCCCTCGGCCCCTGCGCCCTGCCGGTCGGTTGAAGTAGCGGTTGGTCAATTGATCACGAAAACGCCGGCCTCGAAAACGATCCAGGCGTTCCCGCTCACGTGGACTCAATTCCTCGTCATAGAACCGCTCCAGCACATCCGGTTTCAACGTCCGTCGTTCCACTGGAAATCCGGTCCTCAATCCCCACGCTCGATACCATTGCTCAATTAAACGGAGTTGTTGACGCGAGCTGCCCGCGTCACGCAGGGTACGCCCCGCTCGAGCAGAAAGAGCGGCCGCCAGCTGGGTCAGTTCCTGTCGTGTGGGCAGCAGTTCTGGATGCCGTCTGGCCACACCGAAACGCGGCTGCAAATAAAACCGAAACAACCATTCAAGTTGGCGACGTTCGTCCGGCAATGATTCCACATGCTGCCTGGCCGTCTCGGGCATCAAGGCGAGCATTCGCGCGCGTCGTGTGCGAATCAAGCCCCGTGACCAGCTACGTACCATTTGGACATCAGCAGGACTGATATTCACCGCCCGCAAACGATCAAATCTTCGTGCTTCAATAAGTCGGCGCAGCCTGGTGACGCGTTGCTCTGGTCCTTCGTCCAAAAGTTCAAATCGCTGGGCCGCAGGTACAGTCGACAACCAATCACTGTACCGTATCATTACTTCCACCAACGCATCACTTCCAGGTTCCTGCAACAGCATTTCAGCAAAATCACGTAATTGTTGACGTTGAGGCTCCGTCAGGCTGCGGAACCGTCGTTGCAGACTCGCCAACTCCAGCTTCTCCGCCGCAGTCGTAGAGTCAAGCCACAACCGCCGTTGCTGGAGAGTCTTGGATGCCAGCTCCCCGAGGGTCGCAGTCTCCGTTGCTTTGATCCGCACCTCGTCACTAAACAGCCCTGCCTGGTCAAGACTCTTGAGAAACGAAACACTTTCGGCATGAGTCAATGCCTCCAGATACTTGACTACCACAATGTCTTGCAACAACCGTGTGTCCTGCTGGCCGCCAAACCAACGAATTCCAGCGTAGCTTGCCAGGGCTGATATGACACACGACGTGACACCTGCCAATCCTACTAACCAGCGGCGCCGGGGTAACCGCAACTGGTCGGCGCGTATTCGCTCATCTGCAATCACAACGGCCATTTCAACGGTCGTATTGCAAAACGATTCGGACAGTTTGGGACTCGGCAGCAAATCCAACAAATCCCAGGAACCTTGCAGCTCCCTTAACCGCCGCCGATAAGAGTCATCCTCCTTTAGTCGCTGCTCTACCCGCGCTCTTTCTGTGGCGTCCAGTTCGCCATCGAGATAAGCCACCAGAGATTCGTCGTGCGCAGCGCTCTCTGTCACCTTGTCATCCGCCGGTTCCATCCCACTGCCTCACGTTCCAAACCTAACAAAACACGGCGCCAGCGATGACTCTGAGCGCTGCTTTAGTCCAAAATACCCCGTCACAGATTTGCCACATCATCGGCCGGCAGGTCGCCCTGATTCATATACGGCTCCAACAGGGACTTCAAATTGACACGTGCCCGCGAGAGCAGCGACTTGGTCGCCTGGAGCGAGAGCCCCATCGTCTCCGCGATCTCGGCATAACTCTGCCCTTCAAACTTGGAAAGCAAAAGCGCCATGCGCTGCCTCTCCCCCAGAGCGGCAATCGCTGTGCGCACCATTTCAGCCTTTTCGAGGCTGTCCAGCTGCCGTGCCGGCTGTGCGCCGCTTTGCGCAACTGCCAAATCTTCCATCTTTCCAACACGGGAATCCGACGTTGCGTCTTTCGCCAGATGGTACTCGCGGCGACGGTTCTTCGAACGCAGGGCGTTACTGGCAACATTCTGTGCAATTCTGAAACACCAGGTTGAGAACTTTGCTGCCGGCTGGTACGTCTTGCGTGCGCGATAGATCCGCAAGAACACTTCCTGAGCGAGATCTTCCGCCAGATCGGCACCATACACCATGTGCCCCAGCAGCGCTACCAAACGCTGCTGATAGCGCAAGACGAGCTCTTCAAATGCAGCCGCATTGTCATCCCGAACTTGCAGCATGAGCCGCACATCGGGATCCTGCAATTCGTACCGCAGTGCTGTTGAGTCAGAGACGGTCAATCCACAACCTTTGCTGGACGATCTGTCCGGACCCTCTCTCTGTCCAGATCATTTCTGGTCAAACCGGCAGGACACACAGCGTCGGTTGACACTGCCGCGTTCGTTGCCAGCCGGGTCGCCTCAGAAGTGACACGGCCTGCCAACGCCCAGCCCACGAGAGGGGCATATAAAAACGAGAGGTGCGTTCTACCATACGCCAGTATAAACTCGAAACCCAGGCGAAAGTTTCGCGTACGCCTCCCAAAAAATGACGCCAGCGAACCGTTAATGTTCCGCGTGCCCTGTCGCTTCGCGCAGGTACTCACGGATCGCTAGTCGATCTGCCAAGCGAAACGACAGTGGCCCGGTAATGCACACTCACCGAAGTGGCACTTCATGGTACTCCAGCGCCCATTCCTGCATATAACGCACGCGCTCTGGCTTGATCACGTAGACAATTAATTGGGGATTGTCGATCTCACCC
>PBOG01000025.1 GCA_002724245.1 Planctomycetaceae bacterium | reverse complement strand
CGTACACCGTCGCGTGGGCGAACTACAATAACCTGATTGACCTGGTCCGCGAGGCGCGACCGGTGCCGTTGCGGCCACGCGATTAGCGACTCGGCTGATCCTGTTGGAGTTGCCAGGCCACCACTGAGCGCGGTTCGTCAAAGACGAAATGTCCGGCGAGATCTAACCGATGACGTACCCGCCCATCGTGGCCCACGAGTCGGCGGTGGCCAGGAAGTGTGATGGAGATGTCGTCCGGCGACGGAAGCCAGCTGCGGCACCCCGCAATTTGAAGCCGCCGAGGAGATGGCATGCGGGCAGTCTCCCTATGCGTGATGCGCAGAGAAGACTGATCGCAAAGCCAGCCACCCGGCGGCAGTTCTCAACGTTTCCATTGAGGATCTACTTCATTCGCGTGAGCGTTTTGACGACCTTTGGAATCGCCTTGCCGTCCTGGTCGGTCCCTGTGATGACGTCGCGTATGGTATTCATGTCGACGCAGGTGGACTTGGATGTCACATAGTGTATCTGGCCGTCAGCGTGCCAGATGGTGCCCTTGAAGGTAAAGACCATGCCAGGCTTGAACTCAGGCCCTGGCGGTCGCGAGATCGCCATGACAAAACGGCTCCCCTTGTCCAGTTGTCCAACGCCTGTCCACTGCCTGGTTTTGGGGTCGTAGCCCCAGACGGAGGTTTCCCCTTTACCGACATAGATATTGCAGCCGCCTGAACTGCCGGAGCACTCCCCCGTATAGGTCTCCTTTTTCCCTTCTTTCTCCTCCTCAATTTGCCACTTGCTCTGGTAGAAGCTGTAGAACTTGAAGAAGTCTTCCGCTTCTCCCGCACGCAGGGCCGCCGGAGCCCAGCTGACCGCCACGACCGCCATGAGCAGCCACATCAGGGGTCTGCCTGGCTTGGAAACGTTGCAGAAACACCACGCGTTCTGGATGCTGCTACACCGGTTTGATTGTGTCCTGGTCAAATTCACGATTTCCTCCACTTGTTGAGTAACAAATAAACCCGGTGACTGACTCACCGGGCACATTGGAGCAGATACATCTTGAAAGCACAAACCAAACCACGAAGAAGCGTGCTCCCGCAGATATTGCCCCAGCGGTTGGCGTACTCAGAGGCTATTAATTACAAAGGCGGCATGAGCCTCAAGACAAAATGGCCAAACGTACGTGCAGATGCCAGCAATGCGGATTCGGAGTGTGGCGAAGCGAGCAAGCTTCAGCAAACGCAAGACTCCACACGGATGGGCAGCGCCCGTCACCTCTAGTTGGTAACTGGCGATAGAGCACAGGAGACCATGAAGATGAAGCAAAGGTTTTTGAGTGTCTGTTGCTGGATCATGGTCATTGGCTGTGTTCTCGTTAGAACCGATGTCGTTGGTGCGGCCGACCAGGTACTGAGTGGTCACGCAGGTTCGACAACTGGACTGGCTTGGCACCCCGGCGGTGAATCGTTGGCTTGCGGGTGTTTCGACAAAACGATCGGAGTTTGGGATGTGAAAACCGGAAAGCGGCAGCGAATACTCTCCGGGCATACAAGTTATGTCTATTGTGTTGCCTGGAATCGGGACGGCACCAGACTCGCTAGTGCTAGTTATGACCGAACTGTGAGAGTATGGGATGTGGAAACCGGTCGTCAAATCCACAAGCTCACCGGCCACAGCGCTCCGGTGCTGGGAGTCGTCTGGAGTCCCGATGGTTCAAAAGTGGCCAGTGGAAGTTTAGACAAGACTGTCCGTGTTTGGGACGTCAGTAATGGTGGCAATTTCGGTGTGCTCAAAGGACATACACATTACGTGATCAGCGTCGACTGGAGTCCGGACGGAAAACGGCTGGCCAGTGGTGGATTTGACAACACCATCAAGCTGTGGGATCCGCACACCGGCGCAGAGACTCAGACTCTGAAAGGACATGCCGGTGCCATTGAAATGGTGAGTTGGAGTCGCGACGGAACCAGACTGGCAAGCGGGGGACGCGATCTTACCGCGATTGTGTGGGCGATGCCTGCAGGAAAGCAAGTGCGCGTGCTCAAAGGCCACAAGCGGCGGATCGAAAGTGTGGCGTGGCGACAGGACGGCCTGCAGTTAGCGACTGGCAGCCAGGATGGAACGGTCAAAGTGTGGGAGGTGGCCACCGCCAAAACACTCCACACACTCACCGGCCACACCAAGCCAGTTCGTGGGGTTGCCTGGTCGCCGGACGGAAAATTTCTGGCGAGCGGGAGCGACGATCACTTGATCAAATTGTGGGACATGTTTCATCGTGACCAGGGCCAAGAGTGAAGCTGGTGTCATTTCGAGACGCGATGGTTGCCAACTGGAACGTACCGCGCGCAATTCCAGAGACTTGCTGATAGCATCTCTAACGTTGAGATGAAATGCCGTGTTTTTTTACAGCAAGTGAAGAAATCAAGCAGTGTTCTTCTGTGTCCGTTCTGAACCTGAACNCATTGTGCCAGCCGCCCGGTGCGCTTTCTTGCAGGTCACCACGTCANCGCTGCGGGGGTAGTCATATTCTCCGGTCGTGGAGTACGGCTACTCGATGACGAATTCGATCTTGCCTTTTGCTACAAACAGGCGAATGAACCGCATGCCGTTGACATCGACTTCTTCAAACTTGACCTCCGACATGGCCGGAAGCACACCGGCGTTGTGGAGTCTGGACAGATTTCGTGCACGGACTCGGTAACCATGCTTCGATTTGAAGAGAGGTACCAGGGCCGTTGCTTGTTCGTGCGGGTTCTTGATGACGAGTGAAATTTTCTGTTGTTTCCAATTACAGCCGCCAGTCACTTTGGCTCCGTAGTTTTCGGGCAGCAGGAGTTGGCATGGGCGCCCATTGGTACTCTCGATCAGGCCTGGGATTTGGGTGACGACCAGCAGGGCCGGACGTTTCCTGGGAAAGTTCGCTGAATACTCAACGCGTTTGGGCAGAGATTCAAAGAAACCAGCTTTGCTGTGTCTGGCCAGACGTCGGATGGGGGAACTGTCGGTGACACCATCGTAGCTGACATTGTCGGGGTGTGGGAAATCGATCCGCCAGACCCATGTTGGGCGGTTGGCCTTGAAGTCCGCAAAATCTTCGGGGTGGTATGTGATCGTTTGACGCTCGAGGTGGTCATCATGGTTCATCAAGGCAATTAGACCACTGCGGCCCAATTGATACGGCTGGGTCTCTAGCTCCGTCTCGTGTGCCCACCAGCGCGGGCGGAGATTCAGTGGGGCGTAAGTCCGCATGCGAAGTTCAAAGCCGGCTTGAATCCAAGGCAGGCTTTCGATCGTAAAGCTTGCCTGTTCTGCGGGGAACCCATGTGCAAAACCGTTGAAGCTCATGCGCACGTTCCAGAGAATAGGCGCAAACAGACGCATGGCCGCGGACGGCGCGCTACGGAAGGTTTGGTATTGTTGCCAGTCCTTGGCCCCGATAAGTATCAGTGGGCGCCCTCGCGGATTCATCGCGTTGTGGGCCATCTGCCGGCTGGCCCACATGCGCCAGTCATGCTCCCAAGTGGAGAACCATGGGTGTTCGGAATATCCGATGTCGTTGTAGAGACCGAACGGACTATTGTGAAAGATGGGGATCTCGGCGGCGCGGCAAGTATCGACTAACCGTTGATACAGTGGATAAACTGTCTCCTCCTGACTGGCAGTGTGGCCTTTCCAATCCACAAAACTCATATTCGTGCAGAAGCTGTCGATGTAGTAGAAGTCGATGCCCAGATTCTTAATCCGTTCTTCGCAGCGACGTACCCAATAGTCCTGAAAAGCCGGGTGGCTGTTGTTGACCGCTACGCCAATGGGGTAGTGCCAGTCACCACTGTAGTCGGCTGCGTTGCCGTAAACCTCACCATTTCTTCGGTAGACAATGGCGTCTGGGTGGTCTTTGAGAAACTGCGCGGTGCGGTCGAAGCCTGCATGCCCGGTGTGGGTGTAGTCACCGATTTTGAGCCGAGGGTGCTGACCGGCAGCCGTGAGGAGTTCTTGACGCGATTGGACGAATTCACCCGGCTTGTAGGGATTACGGGTGACGTAGTAACGCTCGTGCTCTTCAACCAGGTACTCATCGGGATCCTTGCCCGCTTTGGTTAGCCATTGGCGATAGTCGGCCGCTGAATGTTCCCGGGTAGATACGGTGATGTAGTTCGATTTCCACTCCTCATCGTTGGCAGGATATCCCCAGGAACTAACAAAGTAGCCGTAATTGACGACCGTCGCGTAACCAAACCACATCTTGTCGAGTATTCGCTTCCATGAACGACCGGCCAATGTATTGGTCCTGGTGGGGCTGACATGGGTATCTTCCCAATCGCTCATGACGATGTCTCTGACCCATCCAGGCCGGTCGAGGGACTCGTAATTGAGCATCTCACGGATGGTTTTGCGCTGGGAATAGGTGTGGGCGAAGTCCGCGTAGTTGCCCCTGGTAACCGGATAGGCCACCGTTGCGGCGACAGGTTCCTGGACCCCGTTGCCGACCGGACCGTAGAGGTACGGCATCTCCCAACGTCCCGGAGTTGCGACACTCCACGTTCGTTCGATTCCGGGGATCTTGTAGTCGACCAATTGGCCGTTTTCGTTGACAACGGGGAAACCTGTGAATTTCGGGATAAACATCCAGAATGTTGGTTGGCCCCCGCTGGCGAGGCGTACCGTGGAAAGCGTGACGTCGTGGGAAAAATTGCTGAGGCAAACCATCCCGGTACTGTCGGCATTGCGCAGATCGACCACATCGTCCAGGTCGCTGGTACGCAAGTTTGTATGGCTATATCCATGGGAGCCAGGGTGATGCAGCACCGCGTCGTGCCACATGCGACCAGGCAGTTTCACCCCGGCTGAGAGTAGCAGGAAGCCTTTCTCCTGAGTGGGGGCGCTGACCTCCACCCGCTTGCAAAACCAGTGCAGCTCCGGCTCGAAAAAGTAAGTTTTTGAGATCTGGATCCCAAGTTTGTTGTTGACGCATTTCACAACCAGCTTGTTGGGCAGTTCATGATCATGGAACGCGACGACCTGGTCGTCTTTTTCGCTGCCCTGAAGGCCGCCTTTGACGGTTGGCAATCGATAGGTATCGTGGCTTCTGGACAACAGGCGGAACTTGTTTTGCACGACTCCTTCGATGCAACCTGTCTGGTCACTAATCGTCCAGACTTGTCCGTCGTGTTGTAATTCCCAGTTGGCCGCTTGGGTCACTGCCGGGAAGTTACAGAACAACAAGAAGACAGTCAGGAGCCACGTGGTGTGAAGGTGCGCCATCGTCATGCCTGCCAGGAGTTGTCGTCGAATTACAGTGAGTCCACGTCCGATCATAATATCCAAAGGTGTTTTTTGGAACGGTTCTTGAAGTGAACCAGAGCCGGATGCGGGGCTCTGAAGCTGCCCTGCACTTGCGATGTTTGCAGTGCGGCACGAGGCAGGTCGAGGAGAGATGGGTTTTGCAGTTCGTAACACTGGCCGGTACGCTGCTCTCGCATCACGGGCGTCGATTGCTGGCAATCGTCTTGCAACGTCGTGGTCCGCATTGCGTTAAATGTACAACTTCAAGTGGCGGCCCAGACGAACAGCCGTAACCTGACTCCCGCATCTGACTTGAGGACGATGCAGAGTGCTGTTTCACTAACCGGTTTTTGTCACGCCTGTTCTTTGCTCTCAGTTTGTCCGCATGCCCTGAAACGGAGAACGCCCAACGGTGCGTCACTGCGGATTACTTAGAAGACTCGCTGAGGACATAGACGGGGACCCAGATGCCAGGAGTTCCACCCGTTGTGCAAACCCATCCCAGAACCAAACGCGATGCGGCCTTGGTGCCCTCAATCGGTTGGCAGACTACGTCGTCCAGGTAGAACTCCGCTTCATCACCTACAGTTTGGGCACCGATGTAAGGTGTCGAACCGGCGACGGTAGAAAATGACATCGTCATCCGCGTCCATTGCGAGTCGGTACTCGTGGTTCCGTAATGCAGGTTTTTGCCGTCGTGTACGATAAGACGGGCTGTCCCCGTGGCGGTGTAGAGCCAGCCACTCAATTGGTAGCGTTGGCCAGGCGTTGTTTCCGGGAGATACTGCCGGACCCCGGCGCCGCCACTACCGACCACCTTGAGTGCGTGCTCGCCCCCGTGCGTTTGTTTCTGGCTCTTTTTGTGCGACCGAGGTGTGCCGTAGCGTTTCCAGTGTGTGTCCTGTTCCATGTTTCCGTTCTGGATTATTTCTTTTCCCATGATCGTTGTTTCCGCAAACGTCGGCGATTGGTTAAACCGGAACGCCCCACGTGGCCACCGACCTGTTGCCGGTGGTCCGTTGCCGGCTGTCAGGCTACGACCACCAACGACCGATCCGGGGTCGTCAGAGTAATCGACGTCGACGACCCCCGCTGCCCACATGCGATGATTCCTGCCGATGTGATTGGACCGACAACCTGGGTCCAGCTTGACTCGATCCACGGGAGTTCGTCCCTCTTCCCGGGCTACCCAATTGTCGGAAATGACGCAGTTCTCGGCACTGACCTGCGATACCGCGCGAATCACTGCAACTGCCTGGCTGGCTTGCCCTGTCACCGTTTCCCCTGACTTGAAGGTGCCGGAAACTTCGCGGAGCATGAGTTTTTTCGGCCGACTCAGCCAGTCGCGGTACGGTACTGGGATGGGGAATGTGCCACCGAATAACGGATCGGCCTGTGTGAGAGAGACGACACCGGTTGCCCCTGAATCACTTCCCTTGACCATCTCGCCGAGTTGGAACTGCACTCCATCTGATTGGATATCGATTCGCGTCTCAGACGCCAGGTGAATGGCGTATTTAGGCCGTAGGGGCGCATCCCCGCGCGTGGAAATTCGAGACCTGGTGAGCATGACGCTGCGGCTGGCGATGCGGATGGCGTCGTATTTGTGTGGGCCAAGCGACTTGGGTTTGTTGTTGGTCTCCACCCACATGCGCTCAACGACAACCGGAGTGCCTGCCATGTCAGAAACAACCAGTCCTTCACATGCGTTGAGTTCGGCATCACAGTCGAGGAGCCAGCAGCCTCCCGAGAGATCCGTCCTCGTTACGCAAAAACCGCGCCCTCGGTTTTCCATGCTGCGGCAGCATGAAATACGGGTGCCATTACAGTCGGTGATATAGAAGCCGTCGCCTCTATTGCCCTGTGCGATACAGTTCGAGATCTCAAAGACCTGGCTGTGATCGAGAAAGAATCCGTGCGAGCGGGCACCTTGCACACGCAGGAATTCTAATCGTGAGTCCTGTTCATTCAGATGAAACGCGTGAATCCCATAGTTGGCTTTGTTGTTGCCGTCTAGCGTCAGTCTTGAAATGACCATTCCCGTTCCACGAAGATACAAAAGTCTGTTCATTTCGGCAGCCGCCTTCAACACGGTGTGCTGGGGGCCCGCTCCCATGATCTTGAGCCCGTGAGTCGTTACGCGTAGCGGCTCTTTAATCAGGTACGTTCCCTTCGGTAGCAGAAGAGTCCTTCCCGACTTGCTGGCAGCGTCGATTCCAGCACGAACGGCGTCCGTGTCATCGGTCACTCCGTCGCCCTGAGCACCAAACGCCCGTACATCCAAAGGTTGTCCATCCAGCGGCCCGGCCGCCGTCAGCCGCGAGATCTCACTGCTCCAGATCCAGCCCGTGAGAGTGATCAGGAGCGGTGCCATCGGCACCAGGCAGGCTGTTGACGTGGTTTGCCAGCCGAGTTTGATTTGCATCGCTTGCTGCACCGTATCAGGAGTTCTGGTAATCAGAATAACAATGGAATCAATTGCCCAGGGCGCCACGGAGTTTCAGAATCGCATTGATAATCTGCGCACGCATGCTGTCAACTTCCGTAGGGGAAAGTTCGCCGACCGTTTTGTAGAGATGCGACGGTAGTTGGTCGAAAACTAATGCAAGTGTCTGTTGGGCCTGCTTCGTTGCCGTTGCCCATTTGGGATTCCGGCTAGCTTTGTCGATCAGATTTTCAAGTGTGGAAACGTAGCGTGCATCGTCGATGCCTTCTCGGGCCGCTTCCCACTGGATCGTCGACAACGTTCCGGCTTGGGTGTGGTATACCGCACCTCCGCCTGCGCGGCTGATTTGGCCCTGTTGCAATGCCGACCAGTCGTCGAAGGGCTGCTCGGCACCGAGTGTGCTATAGGTGTAAGGCATAGCGCCGGTTGCGGGCGATTTCATGAGTAGAAAACCAAACAGCAATCGATTGATCCGTGGGTCTTCCACACGACATTGCCAGTAATACCAGACGTCGTCGTGTGTCTTGAGTAGCTGTGCCAGTGCTTCCGAAGACTGTCTGGGGACTGGTTCAGGGCGTTCCAGGCTGCCGAAAAAATTAGAATAACCGACGCACGGTATGTCTAATTGATCACCCAGGCGCATTGCGTACTCGGGCATGATGTTGCAAAACGTGCGGCCACCAGCTGCTTTGATCTTGGTGAAGTGGTTCAGGGCCTGCATGATCCGCTCGTCATTGTTGGGTTCATCGGCGGCCTGAAAGTAGATTTGCTCGTAACCATGACTGTGGGCGGCAGTTTCCAGGGCCTTCCGTAATGGGGTGAAGTCGGACGCGCTGCTGGGAAACCAACTCGACCAGATCGTCATGCCTTTCATTCCCGCGTCGCGATGGATCTGCAACGCGTCAGTGGCGATTCGCATTCCGCGTCCACGAATGGTGACAAACTGGATCCCGTGAGCACGTATGTCGTTGAGCAGTTGCCGATAAATGTCTGGTTCAACATATTCGCGTTGTGTGGGCCGTCGTTCCGCTTTGAACCAAATGCCTTGTTTCTTGCGCGATGCTGCCAAAGGAAACGGCAGGACCTCCACTTCCAGTGGGATTTGTACGGGGTCGCTGTCCGCTATGGTGAGCGTTACATTGCCGCGGTAGCAGCCCGGGGGGAGTTCATCGGGTACGCGCACCGTCAACCAGAACTGTTTGGTGCGCTCGGGAGCGAGCGTGGTTGCCACGGGGCCGGTCAACCGTACGTTGGGGCGCGATCCGGTGAGCTCGACACGATCGTCCTTGACCAGTAATTCGGGGACGAGGTGTCCAGCCCCAAGTGTTGCATCGGCTATCGTAGGAGGGCCGGCCTGCCGCCAGACTTTGACAATGTGTATTTCGATTTCCTCCGCGGGGATCATGTTCTCGCGGCATGTGAGATTGCTGGTTGCCAGCGACAAGTCGCGCAGGGGTGTGATCGCTCGAATTGCAAAGCTTGCTGGTTCAAATTCGCCGGCACAGGCTCGCATGCGCACCGTTGCGCCAGCAGACTGCTGAGGCGGTAGTGTGTCGGGTAACACTGTCGTAAACGGTGCAACAGGGAAGATAATGAAATCGTGGACTTTGTCTGCGGCGTTCTGTGCGTCGTCGCTTGAGAGGCTTGCTGATTCGAAGCGCGGTTGAGCCCCGGGCAATTCAACCCCAGCTGGCCTGCCAAACCTCTTTGTGAAAGCTGCCAGGGAAGACTTGTCAGCAAAGGGAACGAGTGTGATGCTGCATCGCGCCGGGCTAGTTAACGTCGGATGTTTGTACCTGGCGAATGTCGGCTTCTCGCGTAGTGTGGGGAACACGCGACTCCAGGCGGTGTTGTGTAAGAGTAGCAAGCCGCCTGACGGCCCCTCGCGTTGTCGCAGCAAGGCGATGCCGTTGTAGAATCCAAGCAGAGGATGAAAGCGGTTTTTGCGGCCAATGAGTTCCAGTTGGGAAACGCCCCACGGGGTTTTCCAGTGCGCTAACTTGTAATCAGAGGCCTGAATGCGCAACCCCAGAGAATGCACGTGATCAGCATGGAACTGCGCATGGAAATCGAATTGAACAGCAGGCGAGTTTCTGCGGACCGTCGTACGTAAAGTCAATTGGCTCGGTTGTGTGCCAGCGGTTTCCTTGAGAAGTGTTGTTTCACACCAGGCCATCTCGTCATCCCGGTGAGTTCGCAGTTGTATTTCCCAGTCACAGCTCCCTGAAGTCATCCAGTCCGCTCGGGCAACGTCCCACGCCAAATAACTTACGTCATCAATCTGTGACGCCAGTGCATTGCGTTTGTCGATCAAGACAGTGGGTTGAAAGTTATGGTCTTTGCGCATTTCCACACGGACCAGCGCATTCTCCAGGACCACCCGCCCCTCGGAGCGATCTAAAGTAACTTCAGCGCGGACCGGCAGTGCCAGAAGAGTGGCAACGGCCAATGCTGTCCATGGCAAGGATCTCACTGGTGATTTCCTCCTGCGTATTCAGAAAAAGCGCCGTGTCGAGTATCGCTGAGGGTTTGTCCGAACAGGACCACCCCTCGCCAATTCTCGGGTAATGTGACATCCGGTTCAATCATAGAGTTCGATAGCTGGATGCCGATCGAGGATGCACGCACGGCTGCCGCGTGCTCGTTCATTACTGCACGATTCGAAATACCCGGGGTCATCATCAGCAAGTCATATCAATGCTGTCGTCGGGTCCGCTACCTCCCGGCCAACGATTTACCCCTAATTGGCGCCCTGGCCATCTTCTGACAACGCACCGCGAATCGAGATCGACGATTAGAAACGAGCAACCGTCTCCAACGCGATTGCGATTTCCCAGGCCGCAATTAACGGAGGGACACAGGAGCTTCACACCGCGCGTGTGACACAACGCTCGCGGATTCGCTACCGAGGGCCGTTGAGGAGGAACCCGATCTCAA